>JACFNM010000002.1:24823-32290 GCA_019454915.1 Chitinophagaceae bacterium | reverse complement strand
CCCCGACCAGCTGATTACAAATCAGCTGCTCTGGCCAACTGAGCTACACTGGCATATTATTGAAATCCACCGCTGTAAAGAACTTCACACAAAAAAAGGCTTACTGCCTCTTTTTTTGGGAAGGCAAAGGTAATGGAAATCTTTAAATGCAAAAATTTATAGTCGTAATTTTTTAAACCCGCAGCAATCCGGGTATTGCCGGTCAATTCTATACCCTGATGTCACAAACAAAATTTACAAGCAGGCAAAACATACCAGGCTGATAAACCTTCGCCTGCGTCCAATAAAAAAGCCCCGATACGGGGCTTTTTTATTTATGCGGCTTGCTTTTGTTTGTCCTTTTTTCGTTTTATCTGTTCGATAATGGATTCCAAAGCAGCGTCAAACGATTCTTCGAAAGATTTAGAACACTCTCTTGCGAAAAAAGCGTAGCGGGGAACTTTCACCTTAATCTCTGCTACCTTGTCTTTAATCTGGTGAGAAACATTATCCAGCTTCAGGTACACGTCAATATTGACAATCCTGTCGTGGAAATTGTTCAGTTTTCCAATTTTTCTGTTAACATGTTCAAGCAATTTCGATGCGGCATCAAAACGCAAGGTTTGAATGTTTACATTCATGATAATCCGTTTTATTTTCTGTGAACAATTAAAAAATAAATAAAGAACTTATGCTGTATTTATAAAACTGCAACAACCTCAAGTTAAGCCTTTCTCAATAAGATTTCAAATATTTTTTTATTGTAAAAACCTGCAAATCTTTTGAAGAAATTTATCCCGTCAGGCCTTGGGATGAGCCTTCCGGTAAACCTCTTTTAACCGTTCTATGGTATTGTGTGTGTACACCTGTGTAGACGCGAGACTCGAGTGTCCAAGAAGCTCTTTAACCGCATTCAGATTGGCTCCCTGGTTGGTTAAATGGGTGGCAAAAGTGTGCCTCAGTACGTGGGGGCTTTTCTTCTTTAGTGTGGTAACAAGCGCGAGATGTTTTTTTACCACTAAATAAACAAACTTTGGATACAGCTTCTTTCCTTTTTTATTGACCAGCATGAAATCCTTGTCCACGACGTCAAGCTGCTCCCATTTCCGGTTGATATACACTTCTATACTGTCCCGCATCGTGGCATCTATCGGAATAATCCTTTCTTTATTCCCCTTTCCAAGTACTTTTATATGCAATAGCTTCATATCCACCTGGTTTTCCCGGATATTTATCAATTCACTGAGTCTCATACCCGTCGCATACAACAATTCCAGAATCATCCTTTCCGTTCTGCCTTCCCAATCGTCGGAAAAAGATGCCTCATTAAACAAAACAGCCGCCTGATTTTCTTCCACAAAAACAGGGAGTCTTTTGGCTATTTTGGGCGCAATAACCGGTTCCATGGGCGTTACCAAAATGAGTCCAGCCTTTACATGAAAACGAAAAAAGGATTGAAGGGTGGATATCTTACGATTGACGCTCTTGGCGGTCAACCGGTTTTCCATCAATTCCGCCAGCCAGGAACGAATATAAGTCGCCGTGATTTCGCCCAGCGGTGAAACAGGGTAATCATTCTCTACCAGATATTTAAAAAATTGCTCCAGGTCGGTACTATATGCCAGCACGGTGTGCGGAGAATACCGCTTTTCATGCCGGAGGAAATCCAGGAAGGATTTTATTTCTGGGATATCTGATTTTTCGGGCATAACAAAAACAGCCATAAAGTTATACACTCTATGGCTACCTTATATTAAATTGATGCGGAAAATTGAGTCCTGCTATTTTGGCTCAATCTTACCGATCGCAATATTCTGCTTGTAGACTGCCTTCAAAACCTCTGCACGGCGCTTGATGGATGGCTTGGTAAACGACTGCCTTCCCCTGAGTTCCAGAAGAATCTTCGATTTCTCGAACTTCTTTTTATACTTCTTAAGCGCCTTGTCTATATTTTCGCAATCTTTTGAATCTATAATCAGCATATGGATATGTACCTCCTTTACCTGTTTTTAGGAGCGCAAAGGTAAGGGAATAAAACAAATTAACAAAGCAAATCTAAAAATTAAGTTCGCTGTGTTAATTTGCAGTCATGTTCACAGGAATCGTTGAATCAACGGGAGAAGTGTATTCGGTACAAGACGAGGGGACCAATAAGCAACTCTGGATAACTTCTCCACTTAGCGCCGGCTTTAAGGCCGACCAGAGTGTCGCCCACAACGGGATATGCCTCACCGTGGAAAAGGTACAGGAAAATCGCCACCGGGTTACTGCCGTTATAGAAACCATTGAAAAAACGACCATCGGGCACTGGAAAAAAGGCGACCTGGTGAACCTCGAACAATGTGTAACACCCAACAACCGCTTAGATGGGCACATTGTGCAGGGGCATGTGGACACCACCGCTGTCTGTATCGAAAAGCTGGAACTGAACGGGAGCCGGCAATATACGTTTCGCTTTCCTGATAAATTTGCTCCTCTTATTATAGAAAAAGGTTCGGTCTGCGTAAACGGTATTAGTTTAACCGCCTTCGACGTAACCGCCGAACATTTTTCAGTAGCCATCATCCCCTACACCTATGAACATACCAATATGAAACAAATCGAACCAGGAGCTACCGTCAATATTGAATTTGACATGATTGGCAAATATGTGGTGAGAGGGATGGAGTTGAGAAATCAACAATAGAAGATGCATGAAACGGAGCTGGCGCTACACTTCGAACTGCCTCCTCCCCTTGTTCCGAAACCGTTTCTAAAGACAATAAAAAAACTTCTCAGTCAATTCCCCTTTATCTTTGAACATGACTATTTCAGAAGCCTCGTCTTTTGTCCGGGACGCTATTCGAAAAATTTATGACGCCAGAGAAGCCGAAAATATCACCCACTGGGTATTGGAAAAGATCACGGGCTTAAATAAAATAAATCTTTTACTCAAAAGGAACCGGGTATTAACCGACCAGGAATATACATCACTTAACGATTATACCACTCAGTTGCTACAGCACCGCCCCGTTCAGTACGTTTTGGAGGAAGCCTGGTTTTGTGGCATGCCTTTGTATGTAGATGAAAATGTTTTGATTCCGCGGCCGGAGACGGAAGAATTAGTAGCATGGATAATCAGTGACGCAGAAAAGAATCCGACTGGTTGTGACAAAAAGTACCGCATACTGGACATCGGCACGGGCAGCGGTTGTATTGCTATCGCACTAAAAAAAAATCTTCCGGCCTGTGAAGTATACGCCATTGATGTCAGTGAAGGAGCTTTAGCGGTGGCCCGGAAAAATGCGGAAAGCGCTCAGTGCACTATTCAGTTTTTAAACATCAATATATTGGATCCGCGGCAAAGCGGGTCGCTCCCCGTCTTTGACATCATCGTCAGTAATCCTCCCTATGTTCCGTTGAAGGATAAAGAAGATATGAATCCCAATGTTCTCCTCTTTGAACCTCATACCGCGCTGTTTGTGGAAGACCATGATCCGCTTAGCTTTTATTTGGCAATCGGCAGCCTGGCAAAAAGGCATCTGCATAAAAACGGGGGAATATACGTGGAAATCCATGAATCTATGGGAGAAAGCATACAGCCTGTTTTTGCTTCGTATGGGCTTAACCGGATAACCGTTAAGAAAGACATGCAGGGGAAGGACCGGATGGCAAAAGCCGTTAAGACAGATTAGTTGGAAGAGACGGATGCTACCGCCGTGGCGCCCAACTTTTTAGCGGTTTGCAGCACTTTGTACACATCTCCCCAATGTCCAGCAGTATCGGCATTTACCACTACAGAGGGCTTCTCAGAAGATTTAGAGAGAATAAGCTGCAACTCAGCTTCCAGATCATCCATAGAAATTTTTTTCTGACCAACGTAAGTCTGGTTATTCTTATCAATAGAAACCACAACGGTCTGCTTTGACTTCGTATCACTTTTACCCTTTGGCGCAGACACTTTGATAACATTAGGGTTGGCGAGGGTAGACACAATAAGAAAAAAGAGCAGGAGAATGAATAAAATATCATTCAATGCGTCTGTATGCACCTTAGCACCATCCCTCAACTTTTTTCTCAGATTCATTACTATGTCATTCGTTGTTAAATATTATTTCCCAAATTCCTCATTTTCATATTTCTCACATTGGTACTCTTCCCTCCGCGGTCTGACCTTCGGTGATGACTGCTTGCATTCCTCACACTTTCACGTTAATTACTGTTTCACGCAAAGGCGCAAAGACGCAAAGGATAACGCCCCGCAATCTCAATCCCTTTCTCACACTCTCACATTTCCAAATTTTCAAACCAGCCTGCCGGCTGGCAGGTTTTCAAATTCCCACATTCCCACCCCTACCTCGTTGGCTCCTGCAGCACGTCTATAAACTCAGCGATGGCGTATTCCATCTGGTTCACGTTTTTATCTATCTGGGCGTTCAAATAATTATAGCCTACATAGGCCAGCAAACCGATGATAAGTCCGCTTGCCGACGTAATCATTTTTGTATAAATACCCCCGGCGATGGTGTTCATCGTATATTCACCGGTAGCCGAAATACCGTAAAAAAGCTGTACCATCCCCACGATGGTTCCCAAAAACCCAAACATCGGCGCTATTCCCGCAATCAGGGATAGAACAGAAAGATTCCTTTCCATCTTATATATTTCCAGTTTACCCACATTTTCCATGCTTTTTTCTATAGCGTCTATGGGCTTGCCAATCCGCTGAATCCCTTTATCTATCATCCTCGCCACCGGGCTAAATGTATTCCGGGTCAGGGAACGGGCAGCCGTAACGTTGCCGGACATAATGTGATCGCGGATAATACTCATGAAATTATAATCCAGCTTCCCCGCATTACGGATAGCTATCAATCGCTCGAAAAAGAAAAAAACAGCGATCACCAAAAGTAAAGCAAGGGGCAACATCAGCCATCCTCCGGACAATAGTAATTCCCAAAGGTTCATCTGCGTACCCGGCTCAGGAATACCATGCTGGCTCGCTAAGGCCTTATTAAGTGAATCCGGATCAAGCTGAAGAAAGAATAATCTCATTGTATTTTAAATTGAACTTCCGACAAATGTAATTACAAAACAAACAACAAACAGGGCCTCATTTCAGTCTGATTGCCGAACGTGAAAATAGTGTGATTATTTTCTTTTTGAAGGAAGGTAAAATTCTATTAACAATTTATATAGAAAGGAAAGATAATCAGGCGCCCTGCATCACCCTCCTGGCCTCATATTTTAATGCCTCCAGCACAATAGGGTGCAGAGACGCTTTGGGGTTAGCTTCCAGCAATCCAACGATATGCTTACTCAAATCCGCCCCGGTAGCTCCTTCGGGTAAAGTGCGAAGCAACTGGTGCAGGATGAAAATATTCTGTTCTTTCATATTGGTAACAGCCTGCCAGGCTTCCGCAGATACATACAATTGCTGCGAAACGTTATATTCGTATTCCTGCTTGATGCTTTCCACCAGCAGTCCGTGGTAGGTAACGGCGTCCATCTGCACCGGGGCTATCCGGGTCATCAGGCTTTTTAAAGAAATTCTTTCCGATAATATTGTAAGCCGTTCATAGGCCTGCAGCTGTAAAGCCGCATTAAAAGGTGGAGATTTCTGTTCTTTTTTCGTTTTTTTTGTTTCTCTGAAATAGAAGACCAGGTAGATACCCAGCACCACTACCACGAACACTATGGCAAACAGAACCGAACTACTATCAAGCATGCGAATTGTTTTTACTGCTTATTAAACAAAAATAAGGGTATTGTGTTGTGTAATGATAGCATTAAAACACATTTCCAGGTCCATTTATACGTCTGTATCTGTTCCACTCCACCCTCAACAAGCAGAATATTGGTCTCTGCCAACGAATTCCGGGCTAAATTGCCCAAATCGAAGTTATTATGCGTAATTTTGCGACCTTAAAATTATATCGGTTAAAATTATTCTAACAATTTTTAAAGTATTAAGCCCATGTCAGCCATTTCTTCTTCCATTGATTTTTCCCTGCCCAATAAGATAAAAGATATCAGCCTGGCATCCTGGGGACGTAAAGAAATAAAGCTGGCGGAAGCTGAAATGCCCGGGCTGATGGCCATCCGGGAGGAATACAAATCTCAGCAGCCCCTGAAAGGAGCCCGCATTGCCGGCTGTCTTCACATGACCATACAAACGGCGGTGCTAATTGAAACGCTGACGGCCCTGGGAGCAGAAGTAAAGTGGAGTTCCTGCAATATCTTTTCTACACAGGATCACGCAGCCGCAGCGATAGCCGCTACCGGCATCGGCGTATTTGCCTGGAAAGGGCAAACGCAGGAAGAAGCGGAATGGTGCATTGAACAGACCCTGTTTTTTGGTGGCGCCGATCGCCCGCTGAATATGATCCTGGACGACGGAGGAGACCTTACGAACATGGTTTTTGATAAATACCCCGAGCTGATTCAGCACGTAAAAGGATTAAGTGAAGAAACAACCACGGGTGTACACCGGCTTTATGAAAGGATGCAGAAAGGCACGCTGCCTATCCCGGCTATCAACGTGAATGATTCTGTGACCAAATCGAAGTTTGATAATAAATACGGCTGTAAGGAAAGCCTGGTAGATGCCATTCGTCGCGCCACCGATCTGATGCTGGCGGGCAAGGTAGCCGTTGTGGGCGGGTATGGCGATGTAGGTAAGGGTTCGGCGGCATCTCTGTCGGGAGCAGGGTGCCGGGTGATCGTTACGGAAATTGACCCTATATGCGCCTTACAGGCAGCCATGGACGGCTATGAGGTAAAAAAAATGACAGACGCCGTAAAAGAAGCTGATATTATTGTTACCGCCAGCGGGTGCCGCGACCTGATTACGGGCGAACACTTCAAATTAATGAAAGACAAGGCGATCGTTTGTAATATCGGGCATTTCGATATTGAGATTGATGTAGCCTGGTTGAACAACCATTACGGTCACACCAAAGATACCATCAAACCCCAGGTTGATATGTATAACGTGGATGGAAAGGATATCATTCTGTTAGCGGAAGGACGCCTGGTAAATTTGGGCTGTGCCACCGGTCATCCCAGTTTTGTGATGAGCAACTCCTTTACCAATCAGACGCTGGCACAAATAGAATTGTGGAATAATCACAAAAACTACGAGAACAAAGTATATGTGCTGCCCAAACATTTAGACGAAAAAGTTGCCCGTCTGCATTTAAAGAAAATCGGGGTTGAACTGGATGTGCTCACCAATGACCAGGCAGCTTATCTCGGCATTTCAAAAGAAGGACCTTACAAACCGGAGCATTACCGGTATTAATAGAACTGCGAAAGCCTAAGCCTCATTGCACGGTCACCCAGTCGTTCACCGTATTGACATGGGTATGATTCATTCGTAGAGATGGGCTTCAATGCTGAGCGGAAATCTTTCCCTGTTCTGCAATTTCAGCCATCTGAATTGCATTGTGGCTCTCATTATAAATACACTTCCCCTGCCGGATAAGCAGCACCTGCGGGGATTGATGC
>JACFNM010000002.1:0-24813 GCA_019454915.1 Chitinophagaceae bacterium | reverse complement strand
GAAATAAAAATCTATCCCGGCGGGCGCTTCTGATCTTTCCAATCTTTTCCAGATCATGGAGCTGATACTGCAGCGGGTAGAATGTTTGAAAACAAGCTGAGGTATTGATTCCGACTTCCCGAGTAACTCGCTCCACTGGGCTTCCGTTGTCAATTCATTCCAGTTCATTTTTATAGCATTGATTGATTATTCTAGAAAAGCGCAAGTTGCGAAAAAAAGCCGAGATATGCTCCGGGTGTACGGTTTGTACATTCTTTGTATCTGTACAACTGAAAGCTATTGTCGCTTCCCTGTTATTTTTCTACGTAGTGCCAAAGAATCATGGAAATTTTATTTGATTCATGCCGCTTTAACGCTTTTTGGGTTATTTTGGCAAATAAATAGCATCAAAATAAGGTTTCATGGCGCATCCACTATTCAGGAAAAAGTCTATCGGCAAGATAATGGAAGAGGCGAAGGCAAGGGAGGATATGGAAGATGGGCAAATCTTACGGAAGGTGTTGGGCGTTCGGGATCTTACCTTCTTAGGTATAGCTGCCATTGTGGGCGCCGGTATCTTCTCCACGATTGGCAACGCTGCTTTTAACGGCGGCCCGGGGATATCTTTTCTATTTATTATAGCTGCCGTTACCTGCGGGTTTTCGGCATTATGCTATGCGGAGTTCGCAAGCCGGGTTCCCGTTTCGGGGAGCGCCTACACGTATTCTTATGTAACGTTTGGAGAAATCATCGCCTGGGTAATCGGCTGGGCATTGATCCTGGAGTATGCTATCGGGAACGTGGTGGTAGCCATATCATGGAGCGGATATTTTAATAACCTGCTGGTGCATTTGTTTCATATTCACCTGCCCGACTGGATGCTGATAGATTCGATGACGGCGCATAGCGCTTATAATGAAGCCGTGCAGGCGCTGGCAGTCGGTTCATTGTCCACAGCAGATGTTACCAAATACCAGTTTGTTATAGACGCCTGGAACAGTGCACCTGCCTTTGGCAGCGGAAAGCTATTTTTTAACCTGCCCGCTTTTATTATTGTGGCGCTCATTACCTGGCTGGCTTATATAGGGATGAAGGAGAGCAAACGGATGGCAAATTTCATGGTGATATTTAAGATCGCCGTTATCCTTTTTGTGATCGTTGCGGGTGCATTCTTTGTTGACACCAATAACTGGCGCCCTTTTCTTCCCAATGGCTTTGAAGGCGTACTAAAAGGCGTTTCAGCAGTCTTCTATGCCTATATCGGCTTCGATGCAATTTCCACTACGGCTGAAGAGTGCAGCAATCCCCAGCGGGACATGCCCCGGGGAATGATTTATTCGCTGATCATTTGTACCGTACTATATATTTTGATTGCACTGATATTAACGGGCATCGAACAATACAGTAACTTTAAGAATGTACATGATCCGCTGGCCTTTGTCTTTAAAACCCGAGCGCCCTGGATTGAAAAAATCGTTTCTATAAGCGCGGTGGTGGCTACCACCAGTGTGCTGCTGGTTTTCCAACTTGGTCAGCCCCGTATTTGGATGAGTATGAGCCGGGATGGATTACTACCCAAAAAATTTCAGAAGATTCATCCTAAATTTCAGACGCCATCTTTTGCCACCATTGTTACCGGCGTAATCGTCGGTATTCCTTCCCTCTTCATCGCCTCCGATTTGGTAACAGATCTTACCAGCATAGGCACGCTGTTTGCATTTACACTGGTTTCCGGAGGCGTACTATTATTGCCGCCAAGGCCGGCAAATGACAAGGGTTTTAAGTTACCCTATATTAACGGGCGGTATATCATTCCTCTATTACTGCTCTTCTTTATCTACCTTTTCAGACAGCGCACCATTGATGCCGTTGCCAACCTTGGTCACGAAAACCACCAGGAGGTACTGTTCCTGGTTTTCCTTGTAGTCGCCACTATCATTGCGCTGCTCACTTTCATCCGGAAGTATTCGTTAATACCTGTTCTGGGTGTTTTATTCTGCCTGTACCTGATGATTGAGATTCCTACGGTTAGCTGGTTCTGGTTTTTTGTATGGATGGCGTTGGGATTGGCTATTTATTTTTTGTATGGATATAGGCATAGTAAGTTGAGAATGGGAGAATGGGGGAATGAGAGAATGTGAGAATTTGAAAACCTGCCAGCCGGCAGGCTGGTTTGAAAATGAGGGAACGGGGGAGTACAAGTTGCGCACGGCCAATTACCAGGCTAATAAGGCTCGGCGAAGTTTTAATTCCCTGTAGTGACATTTTCGTTTTACTACTTCTTTCACTGCCAATCTTCCACCATATGGAAAGCCAAAGCCGGTTATAAAGCCATCGGGGGCACTACATTCAGGCTTTATTTGGCTGGCAGACAATAAAAAATATCAACCTTCACGAAAACATCATCATTCAAATTACTCCGGCTAAGCACCAGGTTATTGAGGACACTTCGGCGAAAAAAGAAGAGGATACGCATCCGTGCTATCCGCCATATTTGACCTTCTTGCATTAGGAATTAGAAAAATTTGTTTATACGTATAAAATAATTATCTTTGTCGTATAATATAACTTAAATGGCTATGGATGCGAAAATCACATTGTCTTTCGACGGGCAAATCATCAATCAGGCAAAGCAATTTGCCAATGATAACGGCATCAGTTTATCCAGGCTTACAGAGTTTATCTACAAACAAATGACCTCTAAAAACTATAAAACTTTAGAAGATCTGCCCATTTCTGATTGGATAAATATGGTGGCTGAGGATGCTCCCGAATACAGAAAGCATCATTCACGAAAAGAATTGAAATCTGAGTTTTTTGGTTCCAGATCCAAAAAGAAATGAAGGTCTTTGTGGATGCCAATGTGTTGGTTTCCGTCTTGAACCGGGAATATCCGTTATTTACCTCTGCAGCAAGGATTTTAAGTCTGGCAGACAGACCGCATTTTCAGATTTATACTTCTCCTATTTGTCTCGCTATTGCATTTTACTTCGCCGAAAAGAAGAGTGGTACGGCGCGTGCCAAAGAGAAGATATCATTCCTGTTGGATAAGTTGATGATTACGGTAACCAATCAGGAGACCGTCAGCCTCACTGCCGCTAACCGTGCCATAAATGATTTTGAAGACGGACTGGAATATTACAGCGCGGTGAAGGCGGGGTGTAAAATGATTGTAACCGAAGATACCGGAGATTTCTTTTTCTCTTCGATTCCTGTTATGGATTGTGAAGCATTCATTAACTTGTTAAAGTGACAACCACAAGGTCACCTCACCTTCTCTTTATCTTACTATTATATAACTCCGGTACCGGGCGGCGTTAATAATCCGGTAACAAGGTTTTGTTCGGGAATCCATTCTTCGTTACTTCCCCAACGCATCCATAGCTTTCCGTACACTGCCATGTTTTAGTAAGATATTTTTTGCCTCTGTGTAATCAGCGATCGCGGCTTTGTCCATTAATATTTTCACCGCGCGATCGGTAATCTTATCATTGATAAGCATCACATTCACCATACTATTGTCCTCTACCCTTCCCAACCGGATCATGGTGGTCGTGCTAATCATGTCGAATATCATTTTTTGAGCCGTCCCGCATTTCATACGGGTGCTTCCGGTCACAAACTCCGGACCGGTGATTACCTCCACCGGCAGGTCAGCTTCTGCCGCAATGGGCGAATCAGGATTGCTTACAATGCACCCGGTAGTAATCCCCTGTTCGCGGCATTTCTTTAAAGACGTCAGTACGAAGGGCGTAGTGCCGCTGGCGGAGATTCCCACCACAATATCTTTATCCGATATCTGGTGCTCTTGTAGCGCTATCCATCCCGCTTCGCGGTCATCTTCCTTTTCTTCCCTCGCTTCAATTAAATGCTCCACTCCACCCGCCAATATCACATTTACCACTCCCTTCGGAATACCGTAAGTTGTAGGAAGTTCAATCACATCCAAAACCGACAGCCGCCCGCCGCTGCCCGCACCAAGATAAAACATACGCCCACCATTCTGTAGTTTCTCCTCTATTGCCGCTATCAATGCATTTATCTGCGGTAAGGCCTTTTCAATCGCCAGGGCAACTTTCTTATCTTCGTTATTGATGCTTGCCGTTAATTCCGCTACGGACATTTTTTCCAGGTGTCTGTACAGAGAAGGCTGTTCGGTAATTCTGGTCATATTATTTTGAAATAGTCGTCTGTTTAATAAAATCATCCATAAAGAGTGTAATTCAATATACTCATACCCGAAAAGGATGAAAGATTTAAAACAATTCCGGCTGATCATCCTGCCGCGGCTTCTTCTCTTCCCACTCCATCCGGGTGCTTTTGGTAAAATCGGCGAGCTTGGATCCCACGGCTTTCCATCCCATCACCTCCACCACTTTATTCAGTTTAATCTTCGCCTTTCTGATCTGCTCTCCTCTCCCACTCTGCATGATCAACACCGGCTCCTCTCCCGTACTCACCGCCTCCAGCCTGTTGCCTTCTCCTTCCCTGATGAACAGGAATTTATTATGGAGCGTCGTTGTCTCAATTTTAAACCGCTTCACATTATACTGAAGCTTTTCCATATCGGTATAAACCGCTGTAACCACTTTCTCCGGGTCAAACTTCTCAATAAGCAAAATATGCTCTCCATCAAACCGCTGGGTCAATTCGGTGTCGGTAATTTCATAATCACCGGTTTCATAAATCACCAGCAACTGATCTTCCGCTTCAAACATTCCTAAATATTCTCCTTTCCCGTCCGTATTCAGCCTGCCAAACGTATCATCAAACCACAACTTACGCGCACTGAGGGTAGAGCGCCCCGCTTCTTTAAACTTGACAGATTTAACCGGGTATTTAGTCACCTGGTTGCCCATGGAGCCCCGGCTCTTGATCTCCATCTCCTCAAAATAAAATTCAAATTCTTTTTTCCTCGCCGTGGAACTGGGACTCAGCACCACCTTCACCACCTCTGCTTCTCCATTGGGGTTTACGGAAAAATAGTGCACCCGGCTTTTATCGGTTCCCTTAGTCAGATCATATTCCTTGTCGCGGGTAACACCCGTAACATTGAACCGTTTGGCATAACTGACACCGGTCTTTCCATCCGTATAGATCATATTATAGGTGGTACGGTCATCATTTTTCTTAAAAACCGATACATGCAGTATATCCTTTCCGATAAAGACTTTATCAGCCACCTTCACCACCTTCATTTTCCCGCTCTTTGTGAAAGCAATAACATCATCGAGATCGGAGCAATCCTCCACAAACTCATCCTTCTTCAAACCGGTACCAATAAACCCGTCTGAACGGTTGACATAAAGTTTTTCATTGGCGATGGCCACCTGCTTGGCCTGTATGGATTCAAAGACCTTCACCGCGGTCTTGCGCTCCCGGCCCTTTCCGTACTTCTTCAACAGGTTCTCGTAATACGAAACCGCAAAATCCACGAGGTTTGTCAAATCGTATTTTACCTGTTTAATTTCTTTATCTATACCCTTAATCTGATCATTCAGTTCGTCAATATCTAACTTATAAATTCTGCGAACCGGCTTTTCGGTAAGTTTAACAATATCCTCCCGGCTAATCTCCCTCTTCAACTGCTTTTTGAATGGAACAAAAGCTCTGTCAATGGCCACGATAACCTTATCCCAGGTCTCATGTTTTTTCTCCAGTTCCTTATATATCTTCTCTTCAAAGAATATTTTCTCTAAGGAGGTATAGTGCCACTTCTCCTGCAACTCAGCCAGCTTGATCTCCAGCTCCCGTTTCAACAGTTCCTTCGTATGATCTGCCGAGGCGCTAAGCAAGTCTGAGGCTGTGAGGAAACGAGGCTTCTGACCTATAATGACACAGGCATTAGGCGATATACTCACTTCACAGTCTGTAAACGCATACAACGCGTCTATAGTAATATCGGTTGAAATACCCGGTGCGAGGTCAACCTGCACCTCCACTTCAGCGGCCGTATTATCCGTTACCTTTTTTATCTTAATCTTCCCCTGGTCGTTCGCCTTCACGATGGAATCCATCAACTGGGTGGTGGTAACTCCATAAGGCACGTCCCGGATCACCAGCGTCTTTTTATCCAGTTCTTCGATATGCGCCCGAACTTTCACCTTTCCGCCCCGCTTCCCGTCATTATAGTGGGTCACATCAATCATCCCCCCGGTTTGGAAATCCGGCAACAGTTGAAACTTTTTTCCGCGCAAGTATTTAATAGCCGCTTCAATGATCTCGCAGAAATTATGCGGTAATATTTTAGTTGATAACCCTACCGCTATCCCGTCAGCTCCCTGCGCCAATAACAGTGGAAATTTCATGGGCAGTGTTACCGGCTCATTTTTTCTTCCATCATAACTTAACTGCCATTCGGTGGTTTTAGGATTAAAGGCCACCTCCAGCGCAAACTTACTCAGCCTGGCCTCAATGTACCGGGCGGCTGCGGCGTCATCACCTGTTCGCACATCTCCCCAATTGCCCTGCGTTTCAATGAGCAGATCCTTCTGACCTAAGTTCACCAGCGCATCTCCTATGGAAGCATCTCCATGCGGATGATACTGCATGGACTGCCCGATGATATTGGCCACTTTGTTGAAGCGACCATCATCCATCTCCTTCATGGCATGGAGTATACGACGCTGCACCGGCTTCAGACCGTCTTCTATCGCCGGAACGGCCCGCTCCAGTATTACATAGGAAGCATAGTCTAAAAACCAGGTCTTATACTGCCCCTGCACGCCTATCTGGTTTCCTGAAAATTTTTCTTTACTCATACTAATCTTTCGTCAACTTTTTTCTGCTATCCATAAATAGCAACAAGCTATTGATTCACCTGCTCCGGAACGTTCGCTTTTATTTTAATTTCAAAGTCTTTCATATTCTTCAGTTCTCCCTGTGTCTCCATCTCTCCCGTACTTACCAAAACTCTCAAACGCCACAACAGAAATGCGCTACCCGTTATTTCCTTATTTTTAGACAGGAACTGATTAATAACGCGGCCGGCCTTTTGCCAGTCTTTGGTAATAAATTTCCGGATATCCGCGTCATAATAATCTTCATCAAACTGCTTCAGCTTCTTCCCTCCTTCCAGCAGACGAACGCCCTTGCGCTCCTGTATCAACCTGCTCCACTCATCCGGGTCTACTTCAAATTCACTCGGCGTAATCGGGCGCGCCAGTTTTTTCGCCTTTATAAATTCTGTCGGCGGGATGGTATGCAGCCAGGCAGGATAAAAAATATTTCCTTTATCATTAAAAAACGGCAGGTTATTTAAATAGAGGATAAACACCCGGCCCTGAAATTCTTTTACAAAATGGAGCAACCAAAAGTAGCCGCATACGTCATGATTATTCTGCGCCGCCCAAATCCATATAAATTCTTCTGGGTTCTCCTTTAACGTACTCCTGAGCTCAACCATCAGATCATAATCACCCCGCGTGTTCTCTACCACTCCCGGCTCAAACTCATTACCATCGCATACTCCTTTCCACCATGTTTTTCGTTCTTCAATGCCTTCTTCCTTATACAAATCGTGAATAGGCCCGACTGCATAATCATCCCGAATACATAACACCCTGCCCTGAAGCGTATCGTCCAGGTCAATCGCATCTTTCAAAACTTTAGTATCTGCTTCATTAAAAACGATATGTATCATAATAAGACTGATTAAAACCGCAGCATAAAACGATAGCTGCACACCGTGTTATTCAAACTCTGCGCTTACAATTTTACCTCCTCGGCAATATCCATCTCCACGCGTAAATTATCAATAATAAACTCCTGTCTTTCCTGGGTGTTCTTACCCATATAATATTCCAGCAACTGCTGCAGATGCGTTTCCGGCATCACGATAACCGGCTGCTTACGCATATCGGAGCCGATAAAACGGGCAAATTCATCAGGGGAAATTTCACCCAACCCTTTAAAACGGGTGATCTCCGGTTTGGCGCCGAGTTTCTTAATCGCCTCCTGTTTCTCTTCTTCGCTATAACAATAAATGGTCTCCTGCTTATTACGTACCCGGAACAACGGCGTTTCTAAAATATATACATGGCCGTTTTTCACCAGGTCAGGAAAAAACTGTAAAAAGAAAGTCAGCAACAGTAGCCTGATATGCATACCGTCTACATCGGCATCTGTGGCAACAACTATATTATTATAGCGTAGCCCATCCAACCCGCTTTCTATATTCAACGCATGCTGCAGAAGATTATACTCTTCATTTTCGTACACCACTTTTTTGGTTAGTCCGAAGCAGTTTAACGGCTTTCCCCTCAGACTAAAAACCGCCTGGGTCTCCACATCGCGCGCCTTGGTGATGGAACCGCTTGCCGAATCGCCTTCCGTTATAAAAATGGTACTTTCTAATTGCTTTTCCTGAAAGGCTTCTCTCCCCTTACTGTTCGGCGGATCATCATTCAAGTGTATGCGACAATCCCTCAATTTCCGATTATGCAGGTTGGCCTTCTTGGCACGCTCATTGGCAATTTTTTTGATACCGGCTAATTCCTTCCTCTCCCGCTCACTTTGCTCAATCCGCTTTTTGAGCGCATCGGCGACGGAGGCATTCTTATGTAAAAAGTCATCGAGTTCCTTACCCAAAAAATCATGCATGAAGTTTTTCATGCTCATTCCGCCTTCTTCAATATACTGTGACCCCAATTTCGTTTTGGTCTGGCTTTCAAATACGGGCTCTATAACCCGTACCGCCACCGCTGCCACAATACTCTGCCGGATATCAGCTACGTCATAGTCTTTTTTAAAGAAATCCCGGATTGTTTTTACGTAAGCCTCCCGGAAAGCCTGCTGGTGCGTTCCTCCCTGGGTAGTGTATTGTCCGTTTACAAAACTGAATATCTCTTCACCGTATTCATTATTATGCGTCAACGCCAACTCGATATCCTCTCCTTTCAAATGAATAATCGGGTATCGCAATTCATCGGGATTGGTCTTGCGGGACAGCAAATCCATCAATCCGTTCTTGCTGACGTATTTCTTCCCGTTAAAAGTGATAATCAGTCCTGCATTCAGATAACAATAATTCCACAGCAGGTTGTCTATATATTCTGACTGAAAGCGGAAATTACGAAATACCTTTTCATCGGGGATGAAGGTAACCAGGGTACCATTTGATTCGTCCGTTTTAGACTCCTTATATTCTTTAATTAAAACGCCCCTCTCAAATTCGGCCGTTTTCTGTTTACCATCGCGCACCGCCATCACTTTGAAATAATTGCTCAATGCGTTCACAGCCTTTGTACCCACGCCGTTTAATCCCACCGATTTCTGGAAGGCCTTACTATCGTATTTGGCGCCCGTATTAATTTTACTGACAGCATCCACCACTTTGCCAAGGGGAATACCCCTGCCGAAGTCCCGGATCGTCACCGTTTTCCCTTCCACCAGGATATCCACCTGTTTTCCATAACCCATCATGTGTTCATCAATACAGTTATCCAGCACCTCTTTCAATAAAACATAAATTCCGTCGTCCGGACTGCTGCCGTCTCCCAGCTTCCCGATATACATACCGGGGCGGAGGCGAATATGCTCCTTCCAGTCGAGCGACTTAATAGAATCTTCTGTATAGCTAAATAAATCCTGCTTTGTTTCTGCCATAATCTACTTCAACATACTGCTTTTAAAATGGGCAAAGATATACTAATTATTTTAGTAATTAACAGATGCGGCAAATATAGCAAAACAGGTTCAGAGCAATGCATCATAATATACACGCATGTGAATAAGCCATTCGCCGGCTTTTATCAAAAAACTGCCGTAAAGGATGAAAGAGAAGAAATGAGTCCGTCTTCTGTTAAATGAACATCTCAATAGGTTATATTTGAGCGAAATTATTTTTATACCGAATCGTTAAAATGACACTGATGAAAAATTTATTGCTTGTGCTCGCTGTCGGGATCATCGCGGGTACTGTTATTTCCGCCACCACTAAAAATCAGAAAATGTTAAGACACGTTGTTTTGTTTAAGTTCAAAGATGAGTCAACTGCCCAACAAATTAAAAAAGTAGAGGATGCTTTCCGGTCGCTTCCTTCAAAGATTAAAGAGGTAAAAGCATTTGAATGGGGCACCAACAATAGCCCGGAGGGTTTAGCCCAGGGCTACACCCATTGTTTTTTCGTTAGCTTTGCCAGTGAAGAAGCGAGGGCGGTTTATCTTCCGCATCCGGCACACAAGGCATTTGTAGACGTACTGAGCCCTCACCTTGATAAAGTGCTGGTAGTAGATTACTGGGCTAAAGATTAGCCGATTTTATCTAAACGCGATGTAAGAAATGGATATCGAATCAAATAAAAACGAAGATGCGCTCAAGTTGGCTATTAGTCATGCACGGGTGGAACGGGAGATTATTTACGGAGGTGGCGGGGCTAAGGCAAGGAAAAAGCAGAAAGACAAAAAAAAGCTGCTGGCCAGAGAACGCATCGCTTATTTGATTGATAAAGATAGTCCCTTTACCGAGATAGGTGTTTTTGCGGGCTACGACATGTACCCCGAACAGGGTGGTTGTCCCGCGGGAGGGGTTGTGGCGGGGATCGGTTATGTTGGCGGGAAACAGTGTGTGATAGTCGCTAATGACCAAACGGTGAAAGCCGGCGCCTGGTTTCCGATCACCGGAAAAAAGAACTTACGCATGCAGGAGATTGCCATGGAAAACAATCTCCCCATCATTTACTTAGTGGACAGCGCCGGCGTGTTCCTTCCCATGCAGGATGAGATATTCCCCGACAAGGAACATTTCGGGCGAATCTTCAGAAACAACGCCCGGATGAGCGCGATGGGTATTCCTCAAATTGCCGCAGTAATGGGCGCCTGTGTAGCGGGTGGAGCCTACCTGCCCATCATGAGCGACGAAACATTGATGGTAAACAACAATGGTTCTATTTTTCTGGCAGGCCCCTATCTCGTTAAAGCAGCCATAGGTGAAGAAACAGACGCGGAGACCCTCGGCGGCGCCGTAACCCACACGGAGATAAGCGGCATCGCAGACTATAAGTTCGATACGGAGGAAGAATGCCTGGATGAGATAAAAAGAATATGCGCGAAAATCGGCACGAATGAAACAGCAGGTTTCAACCGCATCAAGAGTATTCCGCCACAAAAAGACCCCGGCGAAATATACGGTATGCTGCCGGCAGATGCAGGCAAGCCTTATGACATGCTGGAGATTATTGAAAGAATAACCGATAATTCGGAGTTTGATCAGTTTAAGAAAGACTATGGTCAGACAATCCTGTGTGGTTATGCACGGGTGGAGGGCTGGGCAGTGGGTATTGTGGCCAACCAGCGTAAAATCATCAAAAACAAACGGGGAGAAATGCAGATGGGCGGAGTTATATATAATGACAGCGCCGATAAAGCGGCCCGTTTTATTATGAACTGCAATCAAAAAAATATCCCACTCGTTTTTTTACAGGATGTTACCGGTTTCATGGTAGGTACGCGCAGCGAACACGCCGGTATCATAAAGGACGGCGCCAAGATGGTTAATGCCGTCGCTAATTCCGTGGTGCCCAAAATCACTTTTATTATAGGCAATTCCTATGGTGCAGGAAACTATGCCATGTGTGGTAAAGCCTATGACCCCCGGTTTATCTATGCCTGGCCAACAGCGAGGATTGCCGTGATGGGTGGTGAGCAGGCAGCACAGACCCTGTTGCAAATTCAAATGAACGGACTAAAAGCAAAAGGAGAAAATATTGATCCGGCAACAGAAAAAAATTTATTGGAAGACATTAAAAGCCGGTACGATAAACAGACTTCTCCCTTTTACGCAGCAGCACGGTTATGGGTGGATGATATCATTGACCCGGTTGACACCAGAAGATTGATTGCAGAAGGCATCGCAGCAGCCAATCACAAACGGACAACGGACAAATTCACCCTGGGCGTTTTCCAGGTATGATCACAAATTGCTAACGTTGCATTAAAATAGCTTAATTTCCACCCCCTCCTCAAAACAACCATGTCAACTTCATCACTCATCATATACACCGACGGAGCTTCAAGAGGCAATCCCGGGCCGGGGGGTTATGGCGTAATCTTAAAATGGGGTAAGGTAGAAAAGGAACTATCGCAGGGCTACCGGCGGACCACCAACAACCGGATGGAACTAATGGCCGTGATTGCAGCTCTCGAAGCGCTTAAAAAGGAAAATCTTACAATCACTATATATTCGGATAGTCAGTATGTGGTAAAAGCCGTGCAGGAAGGCTGGTTAAAAAAATGGATCGCAACCGATTTTAAAGGAGGTAAAAAAAATAAAGACCTTTGGATGCGATACTATGACCTGTCCAAAAAACATCAAATCCGCTTCGTATGGGTAAAAGGGCATGCAGATAATTTCTATAACAACCGATGCGATGAGCTGGCGACGGCTGCCGCAGATGGTAATCATCTGCTCACTGATGAATTTTTCGAAACAGAAAACGGAAAGTGAATACCATGTACAAACTTAGCGGAAAAATACAACACTATGCCTGGGGCGGTTTTGAATTTATACCTCAACTGTTACATATTGAAAACAACAATGATCAGCCCTTTGCAGAATACTGGCTCGGCACACACCCCAACGGATCGGCAATATTGGAATACGACTCAAACAACCAGGTAAACCTCTCTCAACATATAAAAGAAAATCCGCAAAAAATCTTAGGTACGAAAGTAGCGAATGACTTCGGCAATTTACCCTATCTGCTCAAAGTGCTCGACGTAAGAGAAATGTTGTCCATTCAGGTTCATCCTACCAAAACAGCCGCCGAAGAAGGTTTTGCAAAGGAAAACGAAATGGGCATTCCTCTTGATGCTGCACATCGGAATTACAAGGATGATAATCATAAACCTGAAGTAATGGTGGCCTTGAGTGAATTCTGGCTGCTGCACGGATTCAAAGAGGAAGAACCATTATTAGCCACTCTGAAAAAAACAGCGCCACTGAATTTCTTATTACCTGTTTTTGAAAAAGAAGGATACCGGGGTTTATACAAACACGTTATGGAGAAACCGCAGAACGAAGTGGACGATCTATGGAATCCTTACCTGCGGCAGCTTCAACAATCGTTCCATCAAAATCAACTCTCCAAAACTGATCCTGATTATTGGGCATGCAAGGCTCTGGTAAATGTATCCGGACAAAACAAACGGATTGACCGCGGAATCTTTTCCATCTATCTTTTTAACATTGTCCACCTTTCTCCCGGGCAAGCCATATTTCAGGGCGCCGGCATTCCCCATGCTTATCTCGAAGGTCAGAATATAGAACTGATGTCAAATTCCGATAACGTACTTCGTGGAGGATTAACTCCCAAACACATAGACGTACCTGAATTATTAAAACATACCCTGTTCAAAGGCGTGACACCGCGTATCATGAATGGAGAGAAGCGGGGAACTGAGACCATTTATCGCTGCCCGGTTCCGGATTTTCAGGTGAGCAAAATCGAAATAGACCTAAACTCGGACTATCAACACAGTGCATACTCTGCTGAAATTCTGTTACTAACAGAAGGAGAAGGAGATATTTCTTCCGGTCAAAAGGTAATCTGCCTAAAGAAGGGAGAATCCGTTTTTATACCTGCTGACGAATCATACCAAATAACCACTAACTCGTTCGCCACTATATATAAAGCCGCAGTTCCATCGGGTCATTAATATCCTTTTTCCAACTGAATCATATTCAGCAGAGGCTGACCTGATTTAAACCGTCTGAAATTTATTAAAAAGAAATCAAGGATACCTTCTATTTCTGTCTTGTTGCCGCCACCGGTGTGCTGGCTCAATACTGTGTTGGGGCAATCCCACAAAGGATGATCAGCGGGTAATGGTTCCTTTGCACTCACATCCAATACGGCTCCGCCAATCTTCCCTTCCTTGAGCGCCGCTACCAATTCGTTTTCATCTTCCAGCAGATTACCTCTTCCCACGTTACAAAATATGGCGTCACTATGCATAGCATGAATCATGCGGGTAGTGAACAAACCCCGGGTCTGCTCAGTTCCTGGTAAACAACCGATAATAATATCAGCGGACGGGATCGCTTCAAGTAATTGTTCGGGAGTGCGCAAAACCTCTTCCTTCGCCGAACGCGCAAAAAACCGAACATCGCAGTCAAAAACTTGTAAGATCTTGTGAATATGTTTTCCTATGCTCCCTGCACCCAAAATAATAACACGCTTATGCCGTAGTAGCCGCAACCCCGACCGCACCGAGTAGCCCAACCACTGATGCTGCTCTTTCAATAAAGTGAACCGATCCATTCCCCGATATAAACTCATTATACCTGCAATAACCGTCTCTGCGCAGGGCTGTGCATAATAATCCTTCATGTTGGTAACCATTGCCGGAATTCTTATTCCCTGATAAATATCAAAACCGGTGGAGTGTAATTGTACCCATTTCAGGTTCATTGCTTTTTGCAACACGTCGGCAGGCTTGGGATTTCCCAGTAAAATATCCGCTTCAAGCAATGTCTTTAACTGATCTTCCGGTTTTTCTATTTCAGTTTTGAAAGTAAAGTCCTCTTCGGGTAAGGCATTACGCAAATACTGCTGATGCCGCTTTTTAAACGGCCCATCTACATAAATTTTCATGCAAGCTTTGTTTATTTCGTTCCGATTAAGGTAGCAATATAATATACTTAAGTTTCGTCCTCTGTGTAAATCTGCGTCGCCTGCGGGAAGCTGGTTCGGCAGGCACCATGGCAGTCGAATAATAACAACTCAAACAACAAAAGAAAACACCTTTATTAAAGTCATGGTTAACGACTATGATCATTTTATTTCTCTCATGCTATCGCTCCCGAACCGACCAATTCATCTCCCTTATACCAGGCTGCAAACTGACCAGGCGTAATTCCTTTCTGTGCCTTTTGAAACAGGATATAGACTCCATCCGGTTTTCTTAATACCAATGCCTTCTGAAGAGGTTGGCGATAACGAATACGTACATCCATTTCATACGAGTCACCAATTGTCAACGCATAATCCGGATTGATATAATGAATATCCTCTTCATTAATCTTTAACGCAAAACGATTCAGCCCCGGATGATCTTCTGTTTGTCCGGAGAATATCAGATTATTTTGCGTATCGGTATGTATCACAAAAGAAGGATTCGGACGGCCGCCAATATGCAGCCCCTTACGTTGTCCGATTGTATAATAATGGGCGCCCTGATGTTCTCCCACTTTTACGCCTTCTTCCCTGTCAAAATGAAAAGGGCTGGCCAATTCTTCCACGTTATCCACTGTCACGGGTATATTATGATACTCCTTAAGTTTCTCCAATCCCGCGTCTATTTCAATGATATCTCCTTTTCGCGGTTCCAACTGCTGTTGCAAAAATACAGGCAGACTTATCTTCCCCACAAAGCACAGTCCCTGCGAATCTTTCTTTTCGGCAGTCGGCAACCCTATTTTGTGAGCAATCTCTCTTACTTCCGATTTCAAATAGTCACCGATTGGAAACAAGGTTTTTGATAATTGCTCCTGGTTCAACTGACATAGAAAATAGGACTGATCCTTATCCGGATCCTTGCCTGTTAGTAAATGATGTATTCCCCTGCCATCCGTTGTTTTTCTGCAATAATGCCCCGTAGCCACAAAATCGGCGTCCAGGTTCATCGCCGCCTTAAGAAAAACATCGAATTTAATCTCCCGGTTACATAATACATCGGGATTAGGCGTCCTTCCCTTTTGGTATTCGGAAAACATATAATCCACAATCCGCTCCCTATATTCCTTACTCAGGTCAATCACATAATAGGGAATCCCCAGATGTTCCGCCACCGAGAGGGCGTCATTGGAATCTTCCACCCAGGGACACTCATTTTCCAGTATCACGGAATCATTATGCCAGTTACGCATAAACATACCGATCACTTCATAGCCCTGCTCTTTCAGTAAATAAGCGGCTACACTGGAGTCCACGCCTCCGGATAATCCTACAACTACACGCTTCATACGGCAAAATTAAAGAATTAAATATTGAGGCTACGGAGTTAGAAAACTATAGGATTTCTTTACAGGAGATTGACAATTTCGCTTAAAGTATTTGACAGCATTCGTAAGACTGACATCAACATTCAGAAGTCCAAAAAAATATTGCAATACTTTCCGGCGCATAGGTGAAAACTGCTAACTTTAACGCAATACAACATAACATCCAATCTGTCGAAGAACCAAACAATTCTGCTGATACCGGCATTGAAATAAGGTTTTCCATAGTACAACCTCAACGAAATAGCTTTGAAAGTTCATCTCTTAAATGAGGATTTAGACTGATTTTCAACACTATGTGGTAATGGATACCAAACGGCAACCATAAGAAGCATGAAAATAAAAACAGATATAAAAGCATCTGCTTTAAAAGACAAACTGAGTCATTTTTGGAAAATCTCAGGAGAAAAAATATCACTGATTGAAAAGCGGTATGAGCAATCCAAAGGCTCTCCGGTTTTTACAGTCAATGGCAATTATACTACCCGCGGATGGACCGAATGGACGCAGGGATTTCAATATGGCTCTGCCATACTGCAATTCGATGCCACAGGCGACCAGACAATGCTTTCCCTCGCCAAAAAGAAGACATTAGAGGTCATGGCGCCCCACGTCAGCCATATCGGCGTACACGACCACGGCTTCAATAACGTGAGTACCTACGGGAACCTGTTGAGACTGATGCATGAGGGAAAAATCCCTTTCAATGAATGGGAGAAAGAATTTTATGTACTTGCGCTTAAGATATCGGGCGCCGTGCAGGCATCCCGGTGGACCGGCATAAAAGATGGCGGGTTCATTCATTCTTTCAACGGAGCTCATTCGCTTTTCGTAGATACCATCCGGTCGGTAAGGGCGTTGATTCTCAGCCACTCGCTGGGACATTATCTGCAAACAGAAGGCGATGTGAAAATCAACCTGCTCCACAGGGCTATTCAGCACCTGACCGCTACAGCCAAATACTCCGTTTACTACAACGAAGGAAGAGATATCTACGACGTTTGGGGCAGAACCGCTCATGAAAGTATTTTCAATACAAAGGATGGCAACTACCGTTGTCCCAATTCGCAGCAGGGATATACCGGATTCAGCACCTGGACGAGAGGATTAGCCTGGGCCATGTGTGGTTTTGCTGAAGAGCTGGAATGGTTCCATGAACAAGATGACGCAATGATTCCGGACAAAAAAACGATTATGGAGCTCATGCTGAAGGCCGCAATGGCAACCTGTGATTTCTATATCAACAACACGCCGACCGACGGAATACCCTATTGGGATACAGGAGCACCGGGACTGGCGAAAATGGGTGATTACCTCAATAAACCGGCTGATCCCTACAACGAATTTGAACCCGTTGACAGTTCAGCCGCCGAAATAGCTGTTCAGGGTTTATTAAGGCTGGGCCGTTTTTTACAGGAGCATCACGATACAGACCTCGGAAATCGTTACTGGCAGGCAGGTTTAACGGTAATGGATACGTTGCTCGCCGAACCCTATCTCAGCACAAATCCGGACCATCAGGGTTTGATTCTTCATTCAATTTATCACCGCCCGAATGGTTGGGATCATATCCCCAAAGGCAGTAGCATCCCTAATGGTGAATCGAGTATGTGGGGAGATTATCATGCACGGGAAGCTGCTCTTTACTTACAACGAATTATTCAGGATGAAACC
The DNA here is from genome assembly GCA_019454915.1 of Chitinophagaceae bacterium. Classification (GTDB taxonomy): domain Bacteria; phylum Bacteroidota; class Bacteroidia; order Chitinophagales; family Chitinophagaceae; genus Agriterribacter. The sequence goes on along the minus strand of JACFNM010000002.1, from coordinate 7,161 downwards.
TATCATACATTTTTCAATATCCAATGAGCATTCCAAAACATACCGATCTTTCCCGTCTCTGTATTCATACCATCACTACAAAGCCCTGGAACATTGAACAGTCCGCAAAGTATTATGCAGCGGCAGGTGTAAAAGGGATTACCGTCTGGCGCGACACGCTGGAAGGCAGGGATATCCGAAGCACAGGAAGGATGTTAAGAGAGGAAGGCTTAACCGTCGTGTCGTTATGTCGTGGCGGGTTCTTCCCTTCTATAGATCCGGCAAAAAGAAAATCAGCCATTGACGATAACAAGCGGGCTATTGAAGAAGCTGCTGCATTAGGAACGAATCTGATTGTGCTGGTTTGCGGTGCAGACCCTTCCCAACCGCTTACCGAATCGCGAAAGCAAATTCAGGAAGGTATAGAATCGGTTCTTCCTGAGGCGTCTGCTGCGGGAGTAAGGCTGGCTATAGAACCGCTTCATCCGATGTACGCCGATTCACGGTCGGCCATCAACACCCTCGCTCAGGCAAATGACATGGCTGAAGCCATTGATTCTCCCTGGGTGGGTATAGCTGTAGATGTATATCACCTGTGGTGGGACGCCCATCTTCAGCAAGAAATAGAACGATGTGCGAGGCACAATCATCTCTTTGCTTTCCACATCTGCGACTGGAAAACACCTACTACCGATCTGCTCTTCGACAGAGGTTTGATGGGCGAAGGATGCATTCCTGTTCAGCAAATAAGAAGCTGGGTGGAAGCCACAGGTTTTAAAGGGTTTAACGAGGTGGAGATTTTTTCTAACATCTACTGGAAAGAAGACCAGCATCAATTCTTGAAAAAAATTATTGAGGCTTATAAAGAACATTCGTAGAATTTTATTATGCCAACAGAAAAATAAAATACTTTACATAAGCAAACAGACATGAAAGAACATAGAGTAGGCATCATCATGAACGGCGTCACCGGCCGTATGGGTACCAATCAGCATCTGATGCGATCCATCGTAGAAATCATCAAACAGGGAGGAGTGAAACTCAATCCCGGCGAAGTGATTATGCCCGACCCGGTATTGGTAGGGCGTGATGAAAATAAGCTAAAAAAACTCAGTGTGCTGTCAGGCGTTTCCAAAATAAGCACCAACCTTGATGAGGTTCTTGCCGATAAAAATTATACGGTATATTTCGATGCCCAGACAACCGGGCGACGTGCAGAAGCTGTTCGAAAAGCTGTGAAAGCAGGGAAACATATCTATTGTGAAAAGCCCATTGCCGTGAATACAGCAGAAGCAAAAGATTTGTACGAATTGTGTAAAAAAGCAGGTGTTAAAAATGGTGTTGTACAGGACAAATTATGGCTGCCCGGCATCGTAAAACTGAAACGGCTGATTCAACAGGATTTTTTCGGCAAGATATTATCCGTACGCGGTGAATTTGGTTACTGGGTATTTGAAGGAGACAGTATTCCGGCTCAGCGGCCTTCATGGAATTACCGGAAAGAAGATGATGGCGGGATCATTGTGGATATGCTTTGTCACTGGCGCTATGTATTGGATAATGTTTTTGGTAAAGTAAAAGCGGTCTCTTGCCTGGGTGCTACACATATTCCGGAACGGATAGACGAAAAGGGGAAGAAATACGTATGCACAGCCGACGACGCTGCTTATGCTACTTTTGAACTGGAGAACGGAATTATTGCACAGTTCAATTCCTCCTGGACAGTAAGGGTAAGGAGAGACGACTTGCTTACCCTGCAGGTGGACGGAACCAGAGGCTCTGCAGTAGCGGGATTACGCGAGTGTTATATCCAACACTATGGAAATACGCCCAAGCCTGTATGGAATCCGGATATTCCCCAACCGATTAACTTTTTCGAAGGCTGGGCGAAAGTGCCCGAACAGGAACAATATGATAATGCCTTTAAGATACAATGGGAATTATTCTTAAAACACATCGTGAAAGACGAACTTTTCCCCTGGGATCTCGGAGAAGGTGTTAAAGGAATACAATTAGCTGAAAAAGGATTGGAAAGCTGGAGTAAAAGATGTTGGGTGGACATTCCCGAAATCTAAATAACCAACAAAGGATGAGAAAAGTAGCATTTATAACCGGTGGCAGCAGGGGAATCGGATTAGGCATTGCCAAAGAGCTTGCTTCCGTCGGCTTCGACCTGGCGATCAACGGAACGAGACCCAAAGAGCAGGTGAAAGAAACCATTCAGGAACTAAAAAGTTATGGACATGATGTAATTTATTGCCGTGGAAATATCGCTTCCTCTCTGGATCAGGAAAATATGTTGGCTCAAATCAAAGAACATTACCAGCAACTGAACATATTAGTGAACAATGCAGGCATGGCGCCGAGAGTGCGAAAAGATATACTGGAAGCTACGGAAGAAAGTTATGATGAGGTAATGAATACCAATCTGAAAGGCAGCTATTTCCTTATGCAAAAAACAGCCAATTGGATGATCGAACAAAAGAAATCGAACGCTGATTTTTTTGCCTGTATCATTAATATATCTTCCATGTCGGCAACAGTAGCCTCTGTCAACCGGGGTGAGTATTGCATTTCCAAAGCCGGGCTCAGTATGGCAACGCAACTATTTGCCGTTCGGTTGGGCGAGTATAATATTCCCGTATATGAGGTGCGACCGGGAATTATTTATACAGATATGACTTCGACAGTAAAAGAGAAATACGACAAAATGATAAGTGAAGGTTTATGCCTGCAAAAACGATGGGGGCAACCCGAAGATGTGGGAAAAGCAGTCGCCGCGTTATCTGTGGGAAATTTCATGTATTCTACCGGACAAGTCATTGTAGTAGATGGCGGTTTAACCATTCCAAGATTGTAGTTAATCAGATTCAATTGAATTATTCGTTTCATTATGCATTTAAGTAAAATCAAAAAACTTATCAAACTTGTATCCATTCTCTATCTTCAGGCGGTAATAATATACTCCTGCCATAACAGTAGTTCATCCTCCGCCGATTTGATCAGTAAAGATTCTGTGGTAATTGCTCATGGCGGACAGATTTTTGAACAGCATTGCACAAGCTGTCACAATATTTATCAAAACAGCATAGGCCCGAAACTTGCCGGTATAACCAAGGAAGTTTCGGTGGACTGGCTTCGACATTTTATCCAAAATCCTGAAAAGATAATTTCCTCCGGAGACCAGCGGGCTAACGATTTATTTAAAGAATACAAAGCCATGATGCCTTCATTTGCGTCTTTTGAAGATAGTGATTTGGATGCATTGATTGCTTTTCTGAATACACATCAAGCCAACGAAACAGAAACGGGAAAAGGAAAGAACAAGGGAATAGCCGACCCCATCCCTGAGAGAATCGTGTACACCGGATTGCAGGTGGGATTGGAGCCAGTCACGCAATTTCCGGTTACTTCAGACGACGGCAAAAAACCTCTTGCCAGAATTACGAAACTAGATTATCAGCCGGGTTCCGGCGATCTTTTTGTGGTTGATTTGAACGGAAAATTATATAAGTTGGTGAATGGTAAGCCCGTCTTATATGTGGATATGGTTGCCCAAAAACCTAAGTTCATACACAAACCCGGTCTGGCTACCGGTTTTGGCAGTTTTGCCTTTCATCCGGATTTCGCTAAAAACGGCATATTCTATACCACACACACTGAACCTCCGCGTACAAAAAAGGCAGAATTTAACTACGATGATTCTATCAAATCCACCGTACAATGGGTGCTGACAGAATGGCAAACAAAAGATACCAAAGCCAATCAATTCAGCGGTACCAATCGTGAACTGTTTCGGGTGGACATGGTCAGCGGCATACATGGTGTACAGGAAATCACTTTCAATCCTACTTCCCACCCGGGAGACAAGGATTACGGGCTATTGTACATAGGCGTGGGTGATGGCGGCTGCGTAGAAAACGGATTTCCACAACTGGCTCTAAGCAAAGAGAAAATCTGGGGAACTGTCTTACGCATTGATCCCCGGGGGAGAAACAGTTCGAACGGTCAGTACGGAATTCCGGCGTCCAACCCATTCGCCTCGGGGAAAAACAGCAAGGTTCCCGGAGAAATATACGCCTACGGATTCAGGAATCCGCATAGGATTACCTGGACGTCCCGTAATCAAATGCTGGTTTGCAACATCGGTCAACATCATATTGAATCGGTCAACTTAATCGAGCCGAGCCATGATTATGGCTGGCCCATTCGGGAAGGGCAATTCCTGATAGACTTTAAAGGAGACATTAATCAGGTTTATCCTTTACCGGCAGACGACAGCACTTACAAAATAACTTACCCTGTTGCCGAATTTGACCACGATGAAGGAGCTGCCATTTCCGGCGGTTTGGAATACCTCGGTAAAACAATGCCTTTATTAGCAGGGAAATATCTTTTCGGAGATATTCCTACCGGCAGATTATTCTTGTTAAATGTTGCTGATATCCGTCAGCGAAGCCTGGCTCCCATTCAGGAGTGGAGAGTTACCATCAATAATGAATTAACAACACTTACTGAAGCCTGTGGAAGTCCAAGAGTTGATCTGCATTTTGGCAGAGACTCCTCCGGCGAGTTATATATTCTGACAAAAGCAGATGGTAAACTATATAAAATGGTAAACGCTACTCAAACGTCACTTTAAAGTGTAATAAACTAACATTAACCATTAAAAAAACAAAAGATGAGTATTGGATCATCGCAACAGACAACTTTATCTGGTGACAACCGCAGCGTTCTGCAGCATCTTCTGCGCCTTCCCGTTCTAGTGGCAGCATTAGGTTACATGGTAGACATGTACGACCTGTTTCTTTTTAGCATAGTTCGGGTACCCAGTTTAAAATCATTGAATCTTTCAGACGAAGCCATTCTCCATGACGGGCTTTTATTACTCAATCTTCAGATGGCAGGGATGCTTATCGGAGGAATTGTATGGGGTATTATGGGAGACAAAAAAGGGCGCTTATCGGTACTATTTGGCTCTATCCTTATCTATTCCATAGCGAATATTGGCAACGGCATGGTTACTTCGGTTACTGCTTACGCCATTCTTCGGTTCATTGCCGGATTCGGACTTGCGGGTGAATTGGGCGCCGGCATCACCCTGGTATCAGAAATTCTTCCCGGCAGGATGCGTGGATACGGAGCAACACTGGTCGCTACGATGGGCGTTTTAGGCGCACTATTGGCTTATCTGATATCTCATTACTTCAACTGGCGGATGTCTTATTTTATTGGCGGTGGTTTGGGATTGCTTCTTTTATTCTTACGGGTAAAAGTTTTTGAATCCGGCATATTTGAAAAGCTAAAAGAAAAACAGGTACAGCGGGGAAATGTACTCATGCTTTTCAGGAACAAAAAGAGATTTCTGAAATACATCAACGGAATAATCATCGGTACACCAATATGGTTTGTAACAGGGATACTCGTAACGTTTTCACCGGAGTTCGGACGTGCGTTGGGGCTGGATAAACCGATTGATGCGGGACAGGCGGTGATGCTGACTTTTTCTGGTCAGGTAGCGGGAAATGTAGTTAGCGGATTGTTGAGCCAATACCTGCAAAGCAGGAAAAAAGCCATCCTCTACTTCATTCTCCTTTCAGCAATTTTCGCCATTATTTACCTTGTAGTACCTTTCAAATCGGCAACATTTTTCTATGTGGTATGCACCATTTTGGGTTTTTCAGGAGGCTACTGGACGCTATTCATTACCGTTGCAGCCGAACTCTTTGGTTCAAATCTCAGGGCGACCGTTGCTACTACCATACCCAATTTTGTAAGGGCAACCGTTATTCCCCTGACAGCGTTATTCTTATTAATGAAAGGTTCACTCGGTATTATATATAGTGCATTGGTAGTGGCTGTTATTGTATATCTGCTGGGAATTATTTCACTCTTCTATCTGGAAGAAACTTTTAAGAAAGATATGAACTACATAGAAACCGAATAGCACTTCTTCATGCAAGGCGTTTCTTACTCGATAAAGTCCGTACAGGCAGCGGACAGTGCGGCGTTATATACGCTGTCTGCCGCCGAAGGATGGAACCAGAGTGAAGCAGACTGGCTTTTCTTTATTAATAATGCTCAGCATAAAGCCATTGCTTCTTTTGAGAAAGACAGAATTATCGGCAGCACAACTGCTGTCTGCTATGAAAACAGGCTGGCATGGATAGGTATGGTTGTTGTACAGCAAGCCTACAGGGGAATGGGAATAGGGAAATCATTGGTACAACATGTGCTCAATCAATTAAGAGAGTTCCCTTTTATTCAATTGGACGCTACGCCCATGGGATTGCCTTTGTACCAACATCTGGGTTTTAAAGAGGAAGATTCGATCATCCGGATGGTCAATCCATCGGTTAAACCTGTAGAGACAGCATCTAAAGATTCAACCATCCTTGAAGTAACCCGTGAAAATATATCTGAAATTGTCTCTTTCGATGAAGGCGTTTTTGGTGTCAGCCGGCATTCAGTGATAAGATATCTTCTGGAATCCTGTCCTCGTATATCGGGGGCTATTGTCGGGAACAATCAGCTAAATGGATTCATATCAGGCAGACCGGGAAGATTGTTTTATCAACTGGGGCCGGTAGAAGCAAACCAATATAGAGAAGCTGAAACGCTCATTTCCTATGCTTTAAAAAATCTCGAAGGAAAATCTGTTGTTATAGACCTGCCCCGTGATAAAGAAAAAATGATCGATTTTTTGAGAGATAATGGATTCACGATTCAGCGTTCTTTTTCAAGGATGTATTATGCAAATGAACCCCTTAAGGGTGAGAAAGAGAAATTGTTTGCCATTGCCGGACCGGAATTTGGATAAAAGCTTTTTCTGTGAATTATTTTCCATTATTACAGTTTGAGTAATTTAGAGACATAATCTGATTTTTCATACAGCGTTCAGCATCAGGAACTATCATGAAATGGACACAGCCAATTGATCCGCTTGGAAATATTTTTTTCTCTGCCATAGCCGCTCTTTTGCCCATTGCTTTTATTTTCTGGGCATTGATCATAAAGAAAATGAAAGGGCATTGGGCAAGCATAATTGCTACCTGTATGGCTGTTTTACTGGCTATCATCTTATATAAAATGCCCCCATCGCTTGCTATTTTATCAACCGGACATGGAATTTTATACGGTCTGTTTCCCATTTGCTGGATTTTCATTACAGTCTTGTATCTT
>JACFNM010000410.1 GCA_019454915.1 Chitinophagaceae bacterium | reverse complement strand
GTGGAGGTATATCGGGTGTAAGCACCGCGATCAGTGCTGCACGTCACGGAATGAAAGTTGCTTTGGTACATAACCGCGCCATGTTTGGAGGCAACTCCTCCAGTGAGGTCAAATTATTTCCCGAGGATAATGCCGCCCATCATCCATGGATAAAAGAAGGTGGCATCAACGAAGAATTTCACACGGAAGAGCGCGCCCGAAATCATGAATATTATCTGGAAGGCACCATGAATTGTCATTGGGATCTGGTATTATACGAATGGGTTATCCGGGAAAAGAATATCACGCCTTATCTCAATACCCATATGCATCAGGTTTTTATGAAAAATAAAAATCAGATTGAATCTGTTTTTGCAATTCAGTTAGGCACTGAAAAATCTTTCATACTGTCTGCTCCTCTGTTTGTTGATGCCACCGGTGATGGACTACTGGGAGAACTGGCAAAAGCACAACTCCGCTGGGGCAGAGAAGCACGTGAAGAATACAATGAACCTCTTGCGCCACAAACGGCAGACGAAAAGGTAATGGGAAATACCCTCTTTTTTACTGCCAAAGACACGGGAACACCTGTACCTTTTAAAAAACCCGAATGGGCAGCAGAATTTCCTGAAGATACTGATCTGACTGACCGTGGTCACCGTTTTTTCCGTGGCGGATACTGGTGGATAGAAGTAGGTACTCCTTATCATCCCATTAAAGACAATAATGAAACCCGGCACGAAGCACTCCGTCAGTTACTGGGTGTCTGGGATCATATAAAAAATCAGGATTGTAAAACAGTATCCAAAAAGGAATCTGCCAACTATGGGTTGGATTTTGTTGGTTTCTGGCCATATAAAAGAGCATCACGAAGACTAATAGGAGATTATGTGCTTACCCAGCATGATGTTCAAAATCCGCAGCCTCTCGAAGATGCGATAGCATACGGATGTTGGGAAATAGATATCCACGTAGATGGTGGAATCCTGCAACGGGATAAGCAACCTATTTCGGGAGGCAATGTATGGCAGGATGTATGCGGACAGGTCTATGGTATTCCTATACGTTCACTGTATTCCAGAAATATCCATAATCTGATGATGGCAGGCCGTACTATAAGTTGTTCTTATCTTGCTTTTGCTTCAACACGGGTGCTCTCCACCGGCTCTATCTGTGGACAGGCTGTAGGCGTGGTGGCATCTCTCGCAAAACAATACAAAATGACACCCAGAGAGGTCGGTCGGTTTCATGCTCCGGAAGCCCAACAAATTATTCTGAGACATGACGGGCATATTCCGGGTATAGAAAATACGGATCAAAATGATTTGGCCAGGAAAGCCAGGGTAACAGCATCCGGTCATTTGAAACTCCACTTCCCTGAGCCCAATAACGAACGTGAACTGACCATTCCTTATGCCCAATTGTTACCCGTATCCGGGAGCTATATAGATAAGGTAGAACTGCTTATGAAATCAAATAAAAATACAGCTACAAAAATCAGGCTGGGATTGAGAGAAGCAGCCCATGTATGGGATTTCCGTTCCCAAAAAGACCTAACCTCAGCCGAAGCCGTTATTCCCGCTCATACCGAAACCTGGGTGAGTTTTGCATTAAGGAAGAAGGTCGCTCCGGGAAAATTATATTATATCTATATAGTGGGAAAATATCCCGGCATTTTCTGGAAAGCCTTTCACGAAACAGATGGGCAGCCTAATCAGGTGCCGGTCGGTACCACTGCAGCCAGGCTGCCCGATAAATCACCCTATTCGGAAAAACGAACGACCTTCAGGGAAATATTCTCACCGGTCGGATTAAAAGATATTCCGGGTGCAGGAAAAGAAGGCCACTGGCGGCCACTTACCCATGGCAGATGTATGAGCTTACGCATTTATCCGGAGGTTTCGCCTTACCAACCCGAAAATATTATAAAAGGAACCAACCGTCCGGATAAATGGACCAACATCTGGATATCCGACCCTCAGCAACCATTGCCGGCATCATTGGAGTTAAGCTGGGATTCTCCTGTTGACTTCAATAAAATTCAATTGACTTTCGACACGGATCAAAACAGAAGAATCATTCTTCCACTGTTCAGATATCCGGATTGTGTTAAAGACTATATGATTGAATACCACAACGGCATTTCCTGGACGAAACTTCTTCAGCAAAAGGACAATTATATCCGGAGAAGAGAACATCAATTTAAAAAAGTAAAAACGGATAAACTCAGAATTACTGTATTGGCCACGAATGGTGCACCAACTGCAAGAATATATGAAGTAAGGGTGTATCAAGAGGAAGTCTAAGAAAAATTTCCTCCTGTTTTCTTATCGTAGCGCAGGATAACATAATAAACTCCAGGTCCGGAGACCTCAAACAGCTCCGATCTCAACGTCATTGCCAGGCTCCGTCAAGAATTTTCGAACCCGATGAGCAGCTTGAAAGAGTCGCGGCCTGCCTGTCCGGTAGGCAGGCGATCTTCCGGTCAGGAAAAGGATGTGATTTTTATCGCCGCATCGAATGCTTCGTTTCGGACTATTCTAACCAATCAATTTGCTAAAACCTCACTCTTCACGCAACGCATGACTGTGAAAACCCCTGCTGGAACCTGAAGGTTGGTGATGCTTTACGCTTCATTTGCCTACTAATGGCAATAACGACGAAGCGGCCGGTATAAAAAATTACCAAATAATCTTCCGGAAGGTTTTTGTATATTGTATCAGCTCTTTTCCTCACCTAAAAACTTTTTGTATGAACCTCCTTTATAGTATTGAAAAGTGGGGGGATACTCATCACCCCAAATGGCTCGATTTTATCCGTATGCTACTGGGCATCTTTCTTTTTATCAGAGGTGTACTGTTCATCAATAATATGGATCAGTTGAGTGCACTGATGACCAAAAGCGAATTTTTGGGTTCTATGTCACTGAGTGTTCTAGCACATTATGTAGTCTTTGCTCACATTGTGGGTGGAGCCCTGGTCGCCTTCGGATTACTTACCCGGCTGGCTTGTCTGGTACAAATTCCTGTTTTATTGGGAGCGGTTTTTTTTGTTAATTCAGATTCCGGACTCATCTCGCTTAACGAGGGGCTATGGTTGTCTATTCTGGTTCTGGCATTGCTGATTTTTTTCCTGGTAAGCGGCAGCGGGCCAATATCAGTTGATGAACAAATGCGGCGGCAGGCAGAATCAACAGGGAAATAAAGATTCTCTCGTCGTAGTGGAGATTAAATCTCCGGAGAACATAATAAGTTCGAAGTCCGGAGACTTCGAACAGCGCCGCTAACAGCATTATTGGTTGTCAACTCCCCCCTGAACGCCTTTTGGCTCAAACTGCCATACAGATTCTCCAACTCCTGCAAGCTTTGCTGGTATTGGCTTTTGAGGGCTTCTGTTTTTTCTACGATTTGGGCAAATTGGGTTTGGAGTTCAAGCGGTGGAACTGGAATTTTTATTTCTTCTACAATCCCTGAATTCAAATT
>JACFNM010000409.1 GCA_019454915.1 Chitinophagaceae bacterium | reverse complement strand
CCCAACTTCTTGTATAAGGCTCTTCCAAAGAAATAACCTACAGCAGTAAATTTTCCAACATATTCCGGGGTAGCCGTTTGCCATGACCCGCCCGACAGACCTTCCTGCGGTGTCATACTGATCACCCTCGGCACTTCAAACTGGCGGATTTGTGTATAATTGGCGGCAGCAATCTCTTCCTCCGCATCAGCCGACCATTCCACCGGCCACTGCATATTGGACTGACCGGAACAAATCCAAACCTCACCAATCAGTACATCCTCCAGTACAAGGCTGTTCTTTTTTCCCTTTACCAATAATTGATAAGGTCCCCCGGCTTCCAGCGGATCCAGGTGAATCATCCATTTTCCGTCTTTATCCGCTTTTACTTTTTTTATTTGTGCAGAAATATTTGGCCCGCTCAATTCAACGGTCACCCGCTCGCCCTTATCTGCCCAACCCCAAACCGGGATGGGCTTGTGACGCTGCAATACCATGTGTGAACTAAAAATAGCCGGCAAGCGCACATCTGCAAAAGTTGCAGAAGAAAAAAATACCAGAAAAAGAATGAACGTAATTGGAGATCGCATAATAAATCGTTAAGACCGAAGAAAAAAGAATACTAATATAAACTGTTTTCAGTTAAAGAGATGCGCTTCACAGAAATATACCCCGCCAAAGTTGCATTTTCTGCGAAAGATTATTTACTTCTGCGGGTTATCTTTACTACCTTAACGATTCGTATTTTTAAAGAACCGTAGTATGAAGTCGCCTTTTTATTCTCATGTAGCCGTATTCTTTTCAATTCTTATAGTTATGGCCTGTAAGGAAAATGAACCCGCAAAAACAGTTGAATATCCGAAAGGAACTTACGGCTATGATGCTGCATTCTTAAAGAAGCATATCCATAACCCGATTGAATTATGGAATGAAGAGGGCGCCAGGGTTTTGCTGGCAGGTGATTACCAGGGCCGGGTGATGACCAGCAGTACCGGCGGAGACACCGGTAATAGTGCGGGATGGATCAATTATGATCTGATTGCTTCCGGAAAATTCAAAGACCAGTTTAACCCGATGGGAGGAGAAGAAAGATTCTGGATAGGCCCCGAAGGCGGACAATATTCCTTTTATTTTAAGAAAGATGATCCCTTCCAATTCAGCCACTGGCAGGTGCCGCCCGTCATTGATACCCTTCCTTACGAAGTGACCCACTCAGACAGTTCCAGCGTAGAGTTTTCACAAAGTGCATCCCTCACCAACTATAGTGGTACGGTCTTTAATTTTTTCATCAACCGCAATATTAAGTTGCTGAAAAAACAAGAACTGGAAAATCGCATGCACACCTCTATTCCTGACGGCGTGAAATGGGTGGCGTATGAAACAGAAAACATCCTGAAAAATACAGGAGACAAGGGCTGGACAAAGGAGGGCGGACTCATATCCATTTGGCTTTTGGGCATGTTTACTCCATCCGAAGAAACCGTTGCCATAGTGCCTTTTCATAACCGGAAAGGCGTCAAAGAATTTATTACAGACAATTATTTTGGAAAAATTCCGGAAGATCGTCTAATCATGAAGGACAGCGTGTTGCTATTAAAATGTGACGGCAAACATCGCAGTAAATTAGGACTGTCACCCGTTATTGCCAAGCCCATTGCAGGCAGTTACGATTTTAAAAACAATATGCTGACGCTGATTCTTTTTGACGTGAATCCAAACGGAAACTATGTGAATTCGAAATGGGAACTGCAGCAGGATCCCTATAAGGGAGATGTGGTGAATGCCTATAACGACGGCCCCTTAGAAGATGGCTCCCAGATGGGTCCATTTTATGAGCTCGAATCGTCTTCAGCAGCCAAACCGTTGCAGCCGGGCGAGATGCAAACCTACCGGCAGGTAACCTGCCATTTTGAAGGAGACTATGCCACGATGCAATCCATCGTACGGCAGTTAATCGGATTCGATTTAGACCAGGCTAAGATGTAATCAATAAACGTTATAATTTTGAGCAATGAAACTATTTAAAACAGAGAAAGCAATCATATTAGAACATCAGGGTAGTCATTATTCTATTCATTCGGATTTTGACACGCTGATTAACCGGAATAACCTGCACGGCTACCTTAAACAATCGCTGTCGGGATATACAAGACTATCAGAAGCAGAAGTGGCCGAATTTAAAAAAGGCGCGCTGAAAGCGCCGGTTGGCAGCCAGGAAACCTGGGCGGCGGGTGTAACCTACCTGCGTAGCCGTGATGCACGTATGGAAGAATCAAAAGAATCGGGCGGCGCTACGTTTTACGACAAAGTATATGTGGCGGAGCGTCCGGAGTTATTCTTCAAGTCCCTTCCCCATCGCGTTGTAGGGCATGGTGGAGATCTATATATCCGGAGAGACTCTACCTGGAATGTGCCGGAGCCGGAACTAACCCTCTACATCAACAGTGATGGGAATATCCAGGCCTATACTATTGGGAATGATATGAGCTCCCGGAGCATTGAAGGAGAGAATCCGCTTTATCTTCCGCAAGCCAAAACTTATGAGAGAAGTGCAGCTATTGGACCCTGCCTGTACATTCCCGAAAAGCCTATTGACCCGGATACCAATATCAGCATGCGTATCCAGCGAACAGACCAGGATGTTTTTGAGGGAACCATTCATTTAAATATGATGAAAAGAACGCTTCCGGAATTAGCGGGCTTCCTGTTTCGTGAGACCGACTTCCCATCGGGCTGTTTTTTGATGACCGGCACCTGCCTGGTACCGGAGAATGATTTCACGCTGCAGGAAAACGACATTGTTCATATCAGTATTGATAATATCGGTACGCTATCTAACCGGATTACTTACAAGCCGGCGAAGTAAAATCAGGACAGCAAGCCTTGTTGCGGCCAGTAACGGAGGTCAGACGGAAACAAAGCTTGCTGCCATGCCCGGCTTCGAAGCAGTTTCAGTCCGAATCCCGTCCCGATAGATATCGGGAGCCATTCGCACCAGACCGCGAACCCCAATGCCGAAATTAAGTAGAAATATGTCCAATCTTCATCGTTCCATTGCAGGCTTATAGACTTATCCATTCTTAGCGATGTGGCACAACGTAAACACGGTGTGGTTGATGGGTATTACGCCGGGTTCCCTCCGGGAGGAGCGGTTGGAAATAAATTCCCGAACTCTTGTTTGCAGGAAGCTTTCTCCTTTTCTTTTGTCAATCACAGCACAACGGGGTGGCACATCTAATTTTTCATTATCTATACGTTATAAATGAAATTTTAAGCAGTTTCGTCAATAGTTTCACTTATACATGAAACTAATAGCAAGTCTTGTTTATACAGAAAGGATCATTCCTTTCATCAATAAACAGGTAATTAAAGTATTAACCGGACAACGCCGCGTAGGGAAAAGCTATGTCCTGCTCCAATTGATGGAGCATATACGTCGTGCCGATGCTAAGGCCAATATTGTGTATATCAATATGGAACTGG
>JACFNM010000408.1 GCA_019454915.1 Chitinophagaceae bacterium | reverse complement strand
CTGAATGGCGGCGATCAAATGATGAGCCGATTCTGGTGGGATGCCAAACCCGGTTTACCATACCTGCACCCTAAGCAGGGACAGTTTCCGCCGGAAATATATTAAGTCTTTTCTTTGATTATGGAAGGGTCATTATGTGAAAATAAAGCATGATGATCCTTTTTATTATGGATATATAAAACAACACTTACGTAATAAGTATTCTGCAATTCATTAACGCAAATAATATGACAGTAACCAGATTCTTTTCCCTGCTATTATTGTTAGGGAGTACCCAGGTTTCTTTTTCACAAAACCTCGACAGCCTTCTTCTGAAAAATTACAGACCAAAATCTGTATATAAGATTCCTGTTACTAAAATAGATAAGGCGAAGTACCCGGTAATTGATATGCACTCGCATGACTGGTACGCACAAAATACGGATGAGATCAAAGCGTGGATCAGCCTGATGGATCAGTATGGAATAGATAAAGTAGTGATCCTTACACAATCAACCGGCGCCCGGTTCGATTCTATTTACAAGGTGTACAGCCCTTACCTCGACCGGTTTGAGCTGTGGTGCGGGTTTGATTATACCGGTTACAATAAACCGGGTTGGAGTGCTGAAGCTGCGGTAAAGGAATTAGAACGCTGCGTTAAGGTTGGCGCCCGGGGAGTAGGGGAGTTGGGCGACAAGGGACTGGGAGAAGTGTTCTCGGAACCGGTACCCGGCTATGGGATGCATCCCGATGACCAGCGGTTACAGCCGCTGTATCAGAAATGCGCGGAGCTGAAAATTCCCGTGAGCATTCACGTGGCAGACCCGATCTGGATGTATGAACCCATGGACTCAACAAACGACGGTTTAATGAATGCGTATAAATGGAGACTGGATAAAACAAAACCGGGCTTCCGGGGGCATGATGAAATGATTAAAACTTTGGAGAATGTGGTAAGGGCGAATCCGAAAACAACTTTTATTGCCTGCCATCTTGCCAACAGTGAAAATGATTTTTCCGTTTTGGGAAGATTGCTTTCAACCTACGATAATTTGTATACGGATTTGAGCGCCCATCTTGCTGAAATTGCTACTATACCCAGGGCTGCTGCTGCCTTTTTGGAGAAATATGGAGATAAAGTGGTATATGGCACGGATTATCATCCTACAAAGATCGAGTATGAAATTACTTTCAGGATATTGCAAACCGCTGATGAACATTTTTATGCTACAGAGCATTTCGGGTACCATTGGCCCTTACACGGGCTTAATTTAAGCGACAGCACATTGAAAAAGATATATAGCGGTAATGCATTGAAAATATTGAAGAAATAACACCGAATCAGAATTAAATTTGTATAATCTGGTTTATCCTGACCAGGATACATATCTTTTAATTTAAACCCTGTTAGCATGTTCACTATTCGTCATCAGATAAGACTTATCATACTGTGTTGCTTTTTAGGATGGGGAATGAACCTGGATGCACAGCAATCCAACAAACCACTTCGTCTAATTGTTATAGGCGCCCATCCCGATGATTGCGACCTTGACGCCGGTGGAACTGCCATCATTTTTGCCTCCATGGGTCATGCCGTTAAATTTGTGTCGGTAACCAACGGAGATGCCGGCCACCAAAGCGAGGGTGGGGGAATGCTGGCAAAGAGGCGGGCTGCAGAAGCCAAAGAAGCGGGAAGACGTTTTGGCGTGGAGTATGATATACTCAACAATCATGACGGAGAGCTGGAGCCTGTATTGAAAGTGCGTTTACAGATCATCAGAAAAATAAGAGAATGGAATGCCGACATTGTGATTGCTCCGCGCCCGAACGACTATCATCCCGATCACCGGTACACCGGTGTACTGGTGCAGGATGCAGCCTATATGGTGGGCGTGCCTAATATACTGCCCGATTGCCCGCCATTGAAAAAAAATCCGGTATTCTTATACACGTATGATCATTTCAAACGTCCGAATCCTTTCCGCCCGGATATTGCCATAGACATTACACCCGTATTTGATAGAAAAATATATGCACTCGATGCTCACCAGTCACAATTTTATGAGTGGCTTCCCTGGATAGGGGGATACCTGGACGAGGTGCCGGCTGACGCCACCGCAAGAAAAAAATGGCTGGGACAGCGCTTAACCGGAACCATCAGCCCGGAGATAAAAAATACGCTGGAGAAATTTTACGGAAGCCGGAGAGCAGCGCAGGTCAGTCAGGCGGAGGCCTTCGAAATATGTGAGTACGGTACGCAGCCTTCGGAAGAAATGATAAGAAGCCTGTTCCCGATGCTCGGTAAATAGCGTACCGGAACGGGGGAGGTTAACTCATCCGTTGACGGGCGCCCTTTATTATGAATTCTGTGGACCGGAAATTTGGGTGGCTATACGCTTTTCTCTCCCCGATTCTTTTTCGGAGCGCTCATGCGACGGGCATAAAAATAGCGGTACAGGAAAAAAATGGCTAAGGCTGTTTCCTCTGTTCCGCTATGATAAAAGTACAGCCGCCCCGGTTCATCGTTGAATGTGGCTTTTTTTGAAAAGAAAAGTTTCGAAAGATTTTAAGTCACGAAAGGATAAAAATAGAAATGATTATCCTAATTTGAAAGGTATTGTATATATTTGATATTATAATCGAAATAAAATGAAATTAAAACAGGACTACACTGCTCCATTAATACAGGAAGGACTTTCACATTATCTTGGTTTTTCTGAAACTGAACTGGAACAGAAAGGGGCATTGTTTACCGCCCGTGAAATTGCACAGCAGCCGGACTTGTGGATGAAAACCTGGGAAAAAGTAGTAGCACAAAAGGATAGCCTGGCATCTTTCCTTGACGAAGTTTTTGCTCATGATTCACTTTCGGTGATCCTCACCGGAGCAGGCAGTTCTGCTTACATAGGCGATGTGCTGCAGGGACCTTTTCAAAAAAGCACCGGCCGGCAAACCATGGCAATCGCCACAACCGACATGATCTCACATCCCGAACATTATTTTAATGCCCATACCAATCTCCTGATCTCCTTTGCCAGATCCGGTGACAGCCCTGAAAGTGTTGCTGCGTTGCAACTGGCAGATACTTTCTCTAAAAAGACCTATCATCTTATTATCACCTGTAACCCTAACGGAAAGTTGGCTTTGTCGAAGGAAACAGCCAATAGCCGGGTGCTGGTATTTTTATTGCCGCCCGAAGCCGATGACCAGAGCCTTGCCATGACGGGAAGCTTTACCTCTATGCTGCTGGCCGGGCTGCTGATCTCCCGTATAAACGAAGTGGAGAAGCTTGAACAACAGGTACTCCACTTATCACGGTATGCCGGCAATATTCTTCATAATTACCCGAAAAAACTTAGGGAGGTGGCAAAGCTGGACTTTGAAAGGGCTATTTTCCTGGGGTCAGGACCTTTGCGATCTGTTGCCAATGAGTCGGCGCTTAAGTTACAGGAGCTGACAGACGGGAAGGTAATATGTAAGTTCGACTCCTTTCT
>JACFNM010000407.1:507-3502 GCA_019454915.1 Chitinophagaceae bacterium | reverse complement strand
GGCTTCTTTTTGTAAGGATTCCTGATGGCGTTTTCCTGGGCTACCGTAGTGCTCAGAATGCCCAGTGCCATTAAAACTACTAATAGTTTTCTCATAAAATAAAATTGATTAAAAATTTCGCAAAAGTATATGATTATTTATTCATATCCCAAACTGACCGGAAACATCAGGGTTTTCGCGGGCTTACCGGCTTCCTGACTATTTCAACGCGCACTTTGGTAATACCTCGTTTAATGAATCCTAATTTTTGCGCAGCCGACCTGGAAAGGTCAATCAAACGCTTGTTTTTAGGATGCATCCTGTCGGTAATCTGAACTATGACGGATTTTTTGTTGGCAAGGTTGCGTACCTCCACCCATGTACCGAGAGAAAATTGGTTGGATGCAGCAGTTAGTTTGTTATGGTCGTAAATTTTGCCGTTCGCCATCCTCCTGCCCTGGAACTTATCAGCATAATAACTCGCTATTCCCTGCTTATAGAGGGGTTTTTTCTCCGCGTTTTTCGAAGATGCTTCCTGTGCCTGGCAACTGCCAATAAAGGAGAACAGGAAGCCGCATATCAAACCGAGTACTCTAATTTGAACCATTCCTTCGGTAATATAATAAATGTTTTCATACCAGCTATGAAAATCAGTTGTCGTATTC
This sequence comes from Chitinophagaceae bacterium, assembly GCA_019454915.1. Lineage (GTDB taxonomy): Bacteria > Bacteroidota > Bacteroidia > Chitinophagales > Chitinophagaceae > Agriterribacter. The sequence goes on along the minus strand of JACFNM010000407.1, from coordinate 2,858 downwards.
CACTCCAGGGATACTCGTTCGCACAAGGGGATGAGCAGGGAAAGAGATTATTCAACAGGAATTACGCCAAAAAGCAACGCCTATAAGACCGGCAGATTCAGTTTATCCCTAAACCAGGTTTCCCTGGCAATTTTATCTTCTCCATATATGTCATCAAAAAGAATGATGCGCCCGTTTCTGACATCACAGGTCACATATCTTATAAATATGGGCAGTTTCAGGGAGAAATTGACGACATGCTTTTCTTTTCTCTTTATCCACGCCGCGATCGTATCCGCCTTGTACCGAACCGTATCGTTCTTAATCAGGTACTGCGATAATTTTTTCCATTGCTGCACCCGCACACAGCCGTGACTCAACGCCCGGTCTTGTCTGGAAAACAAGCCACGGGCATTCGTATCGTGCAAGTACACGCTGTACTTATTTCTAAAATTAAATTTTATTACCCCTAAAGAATTGTCATCTCCTTCTCTTTGCTTCAGCAAATAGGGGAAGTTATTTTTATTCAGCTTGAACCAGTTTATTTCGTGAGGGTCAATGATGCTATCGTTCTTGTCTACCACCATAAGATTCTCCTTTTGCAGATAATCCACATTCGCCCGGATTTTGGGTAACATCTCCTTGTATATAATACTATAAGGAACCGTCCACTGGGGAAGGGTTATGAAGTTGGTCAGGACACTGTTTAACAAAGGTGTCCGGGTCTGTGCCCGCCCCACGATGATCTTCGAGGTCAACCTCAGTGTATCTGTATCCCATAGTTGCAATTCAAAGGCAGGAATATTCACCCACAAATAGCGCTCAGGCATAGAATCGGGCAATTGCTTGTACCGGTCCATATTAATAGCGATTCGCTTAAACCTCTCCTGATCTGTATTGTTTAATGATTTTACCACCATAGGCCCCGCCACACCATCCACGGTAAGGCCTTTATCCTTTTGATAAGCCTTAATCGCTGCTTTTAAAGTATCCGCAGGGATTCCCTCGTCAGCAGTGCTAAGATAGTCCGCTTCGAAGAGCCTCTTCCTCAGATTATTGATGTACTGGACAGAATCTACCGGATCCGTAAAGGGGTAGGACAAATACGTGTACACCCTCCTGTCCATAGAATCCACGAAATTGCTCAGGGCTTCGCGGATAGCCCGGTAGCCACTGTGTACCGGCTCCAAACTATTCAGGTATCCGGTAAGTGTACCGTTTTCTCTGACCCCGGCAAGCGCCGCCACAAAAAAAGAGTCAGTCAAAACCGTATCCCGGCGAAGAGTAACACTATCTTTCGGCAGCCGCCCCCATTTAATATCTTTCACAATCTGCATAAACGCATCCGTAAGCAGTATATCCGCCCGCGCCCATAAAGCGACATCCATCATGGCTGCTGAATCCTTCTTCAACCGGTTTTGAATCCCTGCGAGTTGTTCGTAATGATAATCCGCCGGGAACAATCCAAAATTTTCCCCCTGCCGGACAAAAAGGAATAAGGAGTCGGCTAAGGGTAACCATTCCTTCTGACTGCTCCAGGTGCGCAAAGAATCCTGCTGATCATACCAAAGCCCGACCGACGACGGCATTCTGAGCGCAATGCTATCACTTATTTTCCCTTCATGGCTCTGGAAGTAGCTGATCAGATCGGAAATATTTTCATTCGTTTTCTTGTTTAAGTCTTCGGGCTCCCGGACTATTTCTATCTCTTTAGGCGGTTGAGAGGTATTCTGACAGGAGATCGCGAACAAAGTCAGCGCCATAAACGGTAAGATGCCATTATGAAATCGCCTAACCTTGATGATATCTGCAATCGAATACAAGGCCCACTTTACAATAAACACAGGTTGAAAATATTTCTTTTGTTAGCGTAAAACAAAGATTAAAATTCTAAAATAAGACTTAAACGTAAAACAGTTTACTAAAGTATGATTAGTTTGCTTTACATTTATTCCCCGGGTTTTTAACTCCTTCTGCCCTTGTATTTCCGGAGAGATTAGTCACCACGTACAATCATTCCGAAAATACAAAGGAGAGCAATGTACTATTTTTATGCATAATGACTGGTTAATTCAAAAAAATATAGTCGTCATCGGCGGCACCGGAGGCATGGGCTTATCTGCGGCCAAAGCATTTATCAACAGCGGAGCAGGAGTGGTGGTAGTCGGCAGGAAAAAAGAAACCTGTGCACAGGCGCAACAGGAGTTAGGAGACAAAGCAATAGTCCTGTGCGGTGATGCTACGGAACCGGAAACGGCCAAAAAAGCTATTGATACCTGCGCCAATCATTTTGGAGGATTTCATGGATTGTACCATGTTGCCGGCGGCAGCGGGCGTAGGATGGGCGATGGCCCCCTGCATGAACTGACTTT
>JACFNM010000407.1:0-497 GCA_019454915.1 Chitinophagaceae bacterium | reverse complement strand
GAACAAAACTTTCGAGCTAAACCTCACTTCCCTTATGCTTTCCAACCAAAGCGCTGTACAATGGTTTCTTGACCATCAAACAGGCGGCACGATCCTAAACATGAGTTCCGTATTGGGTTCCTTCCCCTCTCCCGTTCATTTTGCCACCCACGCCTATGCTGCCTGCAAATCGGCCGTTACGGGTTTTACCAAATCTATTGCAGCCTATTATGCCGGGAATAATATCCGCGTAAATACCATCGCTCCTGCATTGGTAGATACCCCTATGGCGCAGCGTGCTGCTCAGAACGAACAGATTCTGTCTTTTATCCAAACAAAACAACCGTTAGACGGAGGAAGAATAGGACGCCCGGAAGACCTCGATGGGCTGGCCGTTTATTTCATGTCTGATTATTCAAAATTCACCACCGGCCAAATTGTATATGTGGATGGAGGGTGGTCGGTAAGCGAAGGACAGATTTAAGGCTTGAAATTGATAATTTGAGTATTATAATTGG
>JACFNM010000406.1 GCA_019454915.1 Chitinophagaceae bacterium | reverse complement strand
CGTCAAAAGAAATTATCAGATTCTTATTCTTAAAGAGAATAAGATCACTACGCTTCAGGAGCAGGAAACCACCGGCGCTGAAAAATCGAAATTATTTCCCACCGACCTCGGATTAGTCGTTACCGATTTTCTGAAGCAGTATTTTGAGGATATTATGGATTACGGGTTCACAGCCCGCATTGAAGGTGAGTTTGATGAAGTGGCCCAGGGCAGGATGAAGTGGAATAAAATGCTGAAAGCCTTTTACACGCCGTTCAAAGAAGACGTGAACAATACCATCGAAAAGGCAGAACGTATTAAGGGGGAACGGGAACTGGGTACGGATCCTTCCAGCGGTAAGCCGGTGATCGCCCGTATCGGCCGCTATGGCCCCATGATACAGATTGGCAGTTCGGAGGATGAAGAGAAACCCCGCTTTGCCAAGCTGAAGGCGACGCAGAGTATAGAAACCATCAGTTTAGAGGAAGCAATGGATCTTTTCCGGCTTCCCCGCACCCTCGGCCAGTTTGAAGATAGTGATGTAACCATCAGTATTGGCCGGTTCGGCCCCTATATTGCCCACGATAAAAAGTTCTATTCACTCGGTAAGGAATATGACCCTTACACCATCACCCTTGAAGAAGCAACGCCCATTATTATAGAAAAGCGTAAAGCAAAAGAAGAGAAAACCATTAAGGTATTTGAAAAAGAGAAGATACAGGTGTTGCGTGGCCCTTACGGCCCCTACTTGAAGCAGGGTTTGCGCAATTATAAATTGAGTAAAGAGCAACAGGAAAGGGCCGCTGAAATTACGCTTGAAGAGGCGCTCAAGACCATCGAAGAGATTAAGGCCAATCCGCCTCAGAAAAAAGCCCGGAAGAAAAAAGAGTAGTTCGTATAGCAGTATTAACCATTCATCCTTTTTTCAAATGGGTTCGTTTTAATCTGATTATTTTTGACCTATGCTCAAGACGCTCCGGATTTTAGCTGCAAGTTTCAGGTTGGCCTGGCAGGAGTTACGAAACAATAAATTACGCACCTTCCTCTCTTTATTCGGAGTGACCATCGGAATTTTCTGCATTATAGGCGTGTTGACCACCGTGGACAGCCTGGAAAGGAATATTAAAGACGAAATCAACAGCTTAGGTTCCAATACCATCTATATAGATAAATGGGATTACAGCCAGGGCGGAACCGGGGATTATCCCTGGTGGAAATATGTCAAACGTCCTGACCCAAAATTTAATGAAATCCGGCTGATCCGTGCAAATACAGATGCCATAGCACATATTGCTTTCAACGTGCAGGAATCGCGACAGAATGTAATTTTTGGTAAAGACATGATTGAAAATGTCTCCATATACGGAGTAACGGAGGAGTTTGATGCGATACAGCCATTTGAGATCCAGTATGGACGTTATCTGACCTTATCTGATATGGAAAGGGGATCGGCTGACTGTGTGTTTGGATATGAAAACGCGGTTAAGCTTTTTGGTTCGGCGGAGAGAGCTTTAGGCAAAACGGTGACGCTGAAGAATAAAAGGATGAACGTAGTGGGGGTTATCAAAAAACAGGGCAAGAGCCTGATGATTAGTGGTTGGAATTTTGACGATTGTATTATATTGCCTTATCGGTTTTTCAGAACGATTTATGAGGAAAGATACGCGGGCCCCGTGATAATGGTGCAGGGGAAACCGAATATTCCAACGGATGCTTTTAAGGACGAATTGAGAGGTACGTTGCGGGCCATCCACCGGTTGAGTCCGGGGGTAGAGGACGACTTCGCATTGAACGCCGTCAGTGATTTCTCCGAAGCTGTTTCCGGTTTATTTTCAAGTATAAAGTTGGGCGGCTGGCTGATAGGGTTGCTCAGTTTGGTGGTGGGCGCGTTTGGAATCGCCAATATTATGTTTGTGACGGTAAGAGAAAGGACGCCGGTTATCGGGCTGAAAAAAGCCATAGGGGCTAAAAGAAGAACCATCCTTTCGGAGTTTTTATTAGAATCGTCCTTCATTTGTATTATCGGCGGGGCAGTGGGGTTGGTGCTTGTCTTTTTGATGGCTCAGGTGTTAAGCGGGCCGCTAAATTTTAAAGTGCATATTTCCTATAATATTCTGGGACTTGCCGTCAGCATTTGTATCGCTATAGGTCTCTTAGCCGGAATTATTCCCGCCACTATTGCGGCCCGCATGGATCCTGTGGTGGCTATTCGTTCAAAATAATTCAGAATCAAAGATTTCCCGATACTGATATCTTTTAATTCTCCTGTTTGCACATAATATTATTCGATTGGATTCGTTAGTCAATATTAGAAGTGTTTAAGAATCGTCTAAAACTATCCTATGGTAAAATTCTTATACATCGTGTCGCTGGGCATTGCTTCCTTTCTTTTGTTTATATTTTCAACCGAAAAGGAAGATATTACCTGTAATCATAAGTCTACCGGGATTATCTCTATGATCGAGGATCCTGCCGGAGATTACCTCGGTATCATCACCGATGATAATAATATACTTCAGCCATTTTCAATGACGGAGGGTATCGTCCTGGCGGTTGGTCAGGAGGTAACGGTATGTTATAATATAGACTCCACCCTGATCATTCCTTCTAAATCTTCCCTACCGGTGAATATCGGCGCTATAAGCTACAGAACGCAATAGGCTGACTTCTGCTCCTATGCTGAAATGAATCGCTTATCCGTTAATTTTGCAGATGCACAAAAAAACGGATAACATCACAATCCTCGCCATAGAATCTTCCTGTGATGAGACTTCTGCGAGTGTTTGCGTTGACGGGAAAATCCGCTCCAACCTGATAGCTTCTCAAAAGATTCATGAGCAATACGGAGGAGTGGTACCCGAGCTTGCTTCCCGTGCCCATATGCAAAACATAGTACCCGTGGTTGACGCTGCCCTGGAAAAAGCCGGTATTCCACTCACTGATATGGACGCCATAGCTTTCACACAATCTCCGGGACTGATTGGTTCGTTGCTGGTGGGTGCGCAATTCGCCAAGTCGCTTGCGCTTTCTCTCCATAAGCCGTTGATAGCCGTTCATCATATGCAGGCCCATGTGATGGCGAATCTGATAGACGAACCCCGGCCTGTTTTTCCATTCTTATGCCTTACGGTGAGCGGCGGGCATACACAGATCGTCTTATTTCAATCACCCTTAGACATGAAAGTGATAGGGGAAACGATTGATGATGCCGCCGGCGAGGCCTTTGATAAGTCCGCCAAACTGCTGGGACTTCCTTATCCCGGCGGGCCCTTAATAGACCATTACGCTAAAACGGGTAATCCCGGCAGATTTACTTTCCCGGAGCCACAGATTCCCGATTTAAATTTTAGTTTCAGTGGATTGAAGACGGCTATTTTGTATTTTCTTCAAAATGCGGGGAAGAGTCATGTATTTAAGGAAAGCCCCATGGCAACGCAGGAAGAAAGGGCAGATTTTATTAAGCATAACCTGCCTGACATCTGTGCTTCTATCCAATCCAGAATTGTCTCTATCCTGCTAAATAAG
>JACFNM010000405.1 GCA_019454915.1 Chitinophagaceae bacterium | reverse complement strand
ATTCCTCTTGCAGTGGCTCATCCATCCGGCTCTTTATTCACAGACAGATAGCCGTAGTTCATCCATCACGGAAGTTATTCCCGGAAAGGGATACATTGAACCTCCCTCCGATGCGATTATACTTTTTGATGGAAAGGATTTAAATAAATGGGAGAGTCCTGAGGATAATCATTACCTGGCTGCCTGGAAGGTTTCAGATGGATTCCTCACGGCTCCCGCCGGATTCGGGTATATTCAAACAAAACGCTCTTTTGGAGATTGTCAGTTACATGTAGAGTGGAGAACTCCATCTCCTTATAAAGGGAATGGACAAAACCGTGGAAATAGCGGAGTTCTTCTCCAGGGACTTTATGAAGTTCAGATCTTGGATTCTTACCATAACGATACCTATGCAGATGGTAGTGCGGGAAGCATTTATAAGCAGCATGCTCCTATGGTAAATGTAAGCCTCCCTCCCGGAAGCTGGCAGACCTATGATATATTTTTCACTGCGCCGGTATTTAAATCCAATGGTGACTTGGAAAAACCCGCCTATATATCCGTATTGCAAAATGGAGTTCTGGTTCAGAATCATGTGGAGATAAAAGGGACAACGTATGTGACGCCTCCTGTTTATGAAAAACATGAAGCATTGCCCCTGGTTATTCAAGGCCATGATAACCCGGTAAGCTTTAGAAACATTTGGATCCGACCCTTGTCTGTAGAAAAATGAGATTTTTGAAAGTTTTTTAGAAAGGATACCTGAAGATATTTTTTTAGATGGATACGAGTTCAGCTAAACCCCGTATAGTTGGATAAGAGAAATGAAAATGCGCACAAATGCCAGAAGATTCCTTAAAGATTACCCTTCAGCTATAGGGTTATGCCGTATTTTCCAGGTATTGCCGACTTACACTCAGTTATTTCATATTAACCTGGCTTGCTGATATTCCGGCATACCGGTCTCCAACTATTTCCACCGAAGACAACTTTTTCGTCAGCTCATTCAATTCATCCGGATCAAAATGATGCCGTGTTGCTTCCATATTTTCCATAAGATGAGACAACTTGGTGGTTCCGGGTATGGGCACTATAAAAGGCTTCTGTGCGAGAAGCCATACAAGCGCTACCTGGGCAATGGTTAATCCTCGGTAATCACCATACTCTTTTAATATATCTATCAGTTTCCAGTTTTGGATGATAGCCTCGGGTTGATATCGTGGCAGACCAATGCGGTTATCATTTTGGGGGTTAAACCGGGTCCTTTCATTAATATATCCTGTTAACAGCGCACGACTCAGGGGGCTAAAAGCCACAAGACCTATTCCGAGTTCCTCACATGCCTTCAGAATATCTTTTTCCGGTTGCCGGGTCATTACCGAGTATTCACTCTGCAGAGCCGTTATTGGCTGAACTGCATGAGCCTTCCGTAAAGTCTCTTCATTTACTTCACACAATCCGAAGTGATTTACTTTTCCCTCGGTAATTAAATCCTTCACAGTGCCTGCTACATCTTCGATTGGTACGGCAGGATCTTTCCTGTGCTGAAATAATATATCAATATAATCCGTCTTTAATCTTTTCACCGATTCGTCAACTACTTTTCTGATGTGTTCAGGTCTGCTGTCTAAATCGTCTCCCAGCCTTTCGTTGATGACAAAACCAAACTTCGTAGACACTTTCACTTCCTTTCGGAACGGCAATATAGCTTCACCTAACAATTCCTCGTTAATAAAAGGACCGTAGGACTCCGCCGTATCGAAAAAGTTGATACCTGAATCATACGCTTTTCGTATTAATGCAATCATTTCTTTTTTGTCCGGAATAAAACTCCGGTGAAAGCTCATACCCATACATCCCAGACCAATACATGACACTTCCAACTTACCTAGTTTTCTGGTAACCAATGCTTCCTCTTTCATAAGCAAAATTCATTTTTAAATAATAACTGCACCAAGGCTATCTAATATACGAAATAAAAGTTGAAATGGAGATGTTATGCAGCACCAAAGGCCTGTCCATACGATCACGGTTTGAGTCGCACCGGGGTCTTCATAAAAAGCCATTGTGAAGGGATAGGGCCATGAGACCCATGGGCAGTTGAAGGTTTTATGCCGGAGAATGCACTGTATGCGCTAGCAAAACCTTTTGGGTTGCGCCAGCCCTGCAAAGCCAGGCAAGACTCCAAACGTTAGATACCCAAGCAACCTTTTTCACCCCTCTTCAGCTATTGGTGAGTCCTTCTTTTTCTCTGCACAAAACATCGAGTAACGGCAGAATTCTACCTATTGGTTTTAAGCAAATACGAAAACTGCTGATCAAAAGTCAATAACCAATAACCAGCAACACGATGTTATTCAGCATTATTGGTCAACCGGCGTGCAACGTCGGACAAGGCTTGATGGTCATGAGTAAAACCGAATGGTTCAATTCTCTTTTCTGACCAAGATATACTATTCAATGAGTTATAAAAAATCGTTCTTATGTATTGCGTGGGTGCTGATGTTTCATAATGCCTTTTCTCAAATCAGGTGGGAGTTAAAGGGAGGCGTTCAATATTCCAATATCATGGCTAAAGATCGGGACGGCAGTAAAGCAGGGACCCATTCTGCTGCCGGTCTCTACTTGGGGCTGGGAGCGAAAATACCCGTCGCAAATCATTTCCTTGTCCATCCGTCTCTTGTCAGTGCCAGGCGGGGATTCAATATCAACGGCGTTTCCCAGGTGCTGTGGTGGGGCAGCGACCTTAAGGTCAGAACGTCTTATATTGAGCTGCCGGTTGATTTTTTATTTACCGCAAAAATAGGCCCGGGGAATTTGGTGGCAGGCGCAGGACCTTATGCAGGATACGGCGTTGGGGGTAAATGGAAAACCAGCGAGGTGGTGGTGATTGGTGATATTGTTACCTCCGATAAGGGGGAAGTCAACTTTCAGGATGATGCTTCTTACGGTGGTGACCGGTCTTTTGTGTATGCCAGGCCCTGGGATTGTGGAGTACATCTTAAAGTTGGGTATGCGCTTTTTAATCGTTACGCTGTTTCTTTTGAAATGCAGCAGGGTACTGCCAACATTGAGCCGCGATGGGGAAATTATGAAACCGGAGGTACGGTAAAGAACAAAGCATGGGGGTTAGTGTTGAGTTATACGTTTTAGATTCCTGTTGGAATTAATATTCTTGCAGGGTTTTGCCGGTAGCACAGCGTCCGGCAAAACCCTGCAGGTATGCTCCGCCATTAACCATGATGAGAAAAGGTGGTTAATTCCGGGGTCATCACTCCGCTAATCCAATACACAACGACAGGAATAACCGAATCCCTATGATTGTGTGTTAAAACTATAATCCTATACTTCTATCCGGGGTTTCTATCCATTTATAAGCTCGCCACCTTTTCCGAATTCCCGTCTTTGTCTTTTATGATTCTTAATGTGCCGAGCATCGTTTTTGCATTGGGAGCATTAGATGTATTCTCCTTTATGACGATGTTCGCAACCTGAACGTTCTTTAATCCATTATTCTCCAAAGTCCCTGATA
>JACFNM010000404.1 GCA_019454915.1 Chitinophagaceae bacterium | reverse complement strand
GAAAAAGCCTCAAACGGAAGGGTTGATTAATGGGGGAGTCTATATTTTACACATGCTTTCTTTATTACGTAAAGGATTTCCGGAAGAATTTTCTTTTGAAAAAGATTATCTCGAGAAATACTATATCGAAAAAAAAATATTCGGCTTCGCGGCTGATAAATATTTTATTGATATTGGCGTGCCCGAAGATTACGATAGAGCTCAGATCGAATTAAACCGTCTGATATGACAGATTTTAAAAAAATAGATAAAAGCTGGAGCTTATTCCTGGACAGGGACGGCGTAATTAACTTCGAGAGGGTCGGGTCATATATAACCCGTTGGGAGGATTTCAGATTCTATGAGGGGGCGCTGGACGCGTTAAAGGTTTTTGCAGGGCGTTTTGGAAGGATTGTGATGGTCACCAACCAGCGGGGCGTGAGTAAAGGGTTAATGACGGAAGAAGATTTGAACGAGATTCACGAAAAGATGCTTGAAGTCATCACATCTAACGGGGGAAGGGTAGACAGGATATACTATTGTGTTGATTTGGAAGATGAGAGCTTCTGCAGAAAACCCAATCCGGGAATGGCATATCAGGCTAAAAACGATTACCCCGAAATAGATTTCGACCATTCAATCATGATTGGAAATACCGTGAATGATATGATATTTGGTAAAAAATTAGGGATGACTGTTTTTTTTATAACGTCCAACCGGGTTCCTCCCGTTCAATCAAATGCAACTCCCGATGGTGTTTTTTCGACTTTAAAAGAAATATCAGATACCCTGATTTAGTATTTGAGAAAATTGTCTGCTTTCTTGTAGATTGTGCTTTTTGTATTTTAGTCCAACTTTAACCATATGACAACCATTTATATTTGTAAACCTAAATTTAATTGTATGAAAAGGATATTTTTCCCTTTGTCACTCATTCTTGCTATCTCTGCCACTTTTATATCATGTAAAAAAGATAAAGATCCGGATGCCGACCTTCCACCATTAACAGATGTGGTAGGATATTGGGTTGGGATGTATGGGACGGGTCAAGGGGATCCAAATAAGGATTATGCTTTCCTGGTAAAGCCCGATAATAGGCTCATCGTTTACAGTCAGACCGCAGATACTTCAGTTGCCGATAAAGCTACGGGTACCTGGACTTTTGACAAGCAAACCAAGAAGTTTACTTCGTACTATGTTTATCATCACGATGATCGCCCTGATAATACGCATTCAACTAAGGGAGAACTTATACACAGAAGCTTAACAGGAACCTGGGGGAATGGGCTTGAGACTTCCGGAGGAGGCACTTTTAAAGTGACTTTTAAGCAATAGCAGACAACTGATATTTGCAATTGCTACAAAATAATTTTAAGCAGCCTGAATTTTAAAGGCTGCTTTTTGCTTTCTTATACCTGCCATCAGGTAAAAATGATCATTAGTGGAATCAGATATTCCCCAGATATTGTCTACATGGGAATGGGGTTGTTGCGGCATGTCTCTATCCGAAAAGACAATATTATAGCTGTGTTATATTATTAATTCCCCGACTGTCAAACTGACATTTTTTATTGTCTTTTGGCTATCTTTGCGGCTTCAAAAGTTTTGCTGATATGTTGGATGCGGTATTAACCAAAATACATGATGAATCGAGGCAGGGGGAGGCTTATGCACCGCAAGCGCCTGATTCTAAAGAATATAAGAAGAAATTTTATATAGAAAGCTATGGCTGCCAGATGAATTTTTCTGATAGCGAGATTGTTGCTTCTATCTTGAATGGTTCGGGGTACGGCGCTACGAGAAATTTTGAAGAGGCGGATTTGATTTTTTTAAACACCTGTTCGGTTCGCGAAAAAGCAGAACAAACCGTTCGCAAGCGGCTGACGGAGTTCAGGAAATTGAAAGAATCACGGCCGGCTTTGTTAGTCGGGGTTTTGGGTTGCATGGCTGAAAGGCTGAAGTCCAAATTTCTGGAACAGGAACAATTGGTAGACATCGTTGTGGGACCTGACGCTTACCGGAGCCTGCCGGGATTGATTGTAGATGCGGAATCCGGTCAGAAAGCGGTCAATGTGTTGCTTAGCCGCGAAGAAACCTATGCGGATATTTCGCCGGTGCGTTTGAATAGTAATGGCGTCACCGCCTTTGTCAGTATCATGCGTGGCTGCAACAATATGTGTACATTTTGTGTGGTGCCTTTTACCAGGGGAAGAGAGAGAAGCCGGGATGCAGAATCCATCATTCATGAGTGCACTGATTTATTTGAACGGGGGTATAGGGAGGTAACCCTCCTCGGGCAAAACGTAGATAGCTATTATTATACACCTGAAGGGGATAGTGGCCCGGGTAGCTCTGTACAAACAGTGACCTTTGCCCGGCTCCTTGAAATGGTGGCTGTGATTTCTCCATTGCTGCGGGTTCGTTTTTCTACGTCGCACCCGAAAGATATCACCGATGACGTACTCCATGTGATGGCGAAGTATAATAATATCTGCAAGTACATACATCTTCCGGTGCAGAGTGGTTCTACGAGGATACTGCAATTAATGAACCGAACCTACACACGCGAGTGGTATAAAGCAAAGGTTGATCGAATCCGGGAAATCATTCCCGATTGCGGCTTAAGTAGCGACGTGATAGCGGGTTTCTGTACGGAAACGGAAGAAGACCACCAGGATACCTTGTCTATGATGGCTTATAGCGGTTACGACCTCAGCTATATGTTTTTTTATAGTGAAAGACCCGGTACGCTTGCGCAAAGAAGATATGCAGATGATGTGCCGGAGCCGGTTAAAAAGAGAAGGTTAAGTGAAATAGTAGAATTGCAAAACAGATTATCCCGGGAAAGTAATGAAAGAGACCTCGGCAAAATATTCGAGGTATTAATTGAGGGTAACAGCAAAAGGAGCGACCAGGACTGGATGGGGAGAAATTCTCAAAATAAGGTGATCGTTTTTCCTAAAAACGAACAATTGCTGAAGAAGGGAGATTATGTACGGGTTAAAGTAAACGACTGTACACAGGCCACCTTATTGGGAGAAATTGTTTAAGTATTCTAATCGTTCTCAGGAATGGATATACAGGCAATCAAAAATCGTTTTGGTATTATCGGTAACTCACCTGCACTGAGCTATGCCTTGCAAGTGGCTGCCCAGGTGGCTAACACCGACCTGACCGTACTCATCTACGGAGAAAGCGGAGTAGGTAAAGAGGTTTTTTCGCAGATTATTCATTCTTTGTCTTCCCGTAAGCACAATTCTTTCATCGCGGTTAACTGTGGAGCCATTCCCGAAGGGACGATTGACTCTGAATTGTTCGGTCATGAAAAAGGCTCCTTTACGGGAGCGGTAGACAGCCGGAAAGGTTATTTTGAAACGGTAAACGGGGGTACTATTTTTTTGGATGAAATCGGAGAGTTGCCGTTGGGTACCCAGGCCCGCCTGTTGCGTGTGTTAGAGGCCGGAGAGTATATCCGGGTGGGTTCATCCAAAGTACAAAAAAACGGATGTCCGAATCATCACCGCAACCAATAAG
>JACFNM010000403.1 GCA_019454915.1 Chitinophagaceae bacterium | reverse complement strand
TAATGAGCGTCTCTGCTGAAGTTACAGGTGCATATACATTATTGTTTGTATAAGAAAGAGCCGTATTAAGAGAGATCTTTTGGGTAAATTTATTCTGAAGATTCAATCGAAGATTATACCTTTCTTCCGAATCATCAGCATACCTTAAAATCCCTTCACGATCATAATAGCCTGCTGAGAAATAATATAAGGTTTTATCGTTACCGCCCCGAAGCGATACATTATGACTTTGTATCGGGTTGGTTTTTCTTAATGCAACTGCTATCTGGTCAAAATTGCCATAAGACAGCCAAACATTAGGTCTCGTTGGATCAATTACATATTGCTCACCGGGAAAGTCAGAAGGCCGCACGCCGGAACGAATGCCATAGGTGTCAATTACATCCAGGTCTTTACCCTGCATCCATGCCTGCTTAGTCGGTCCCCAGTAGAGCGTACCTGTGCCATTTATAACAGCCTGGTCAAAATACTCTGCTTCGTCCCAGCTATTCATTCTTGTGGGCATCCTCGAAGCATGAGTAATTCCATAATTACCGGAATAACTGACCTCTACCTTTTCTTTTCTCCCTTTTTTGGTGGTTATCAACACCACTCCCCCAGCAGCATTAGAGCCATAAATGGCTGCTGCAGCTGCATCTTTCAAAACAGATACACTTTCTATATCATTTGGATTAAGCTCGCTAAAAGAACCTCTTACACCATCTATAATTACCAATACATTTACGTTATTAACTGAAGAAAAGCCCCTGATTTGAATTTGATAATTTTCTGAACCGGGTTTCCCGCTTGTTCTACTGATCCCTACACCCGGAACGGCTCCCTGCATAGCAGCCAACGGTGTAGACAACGTTCTGTTTTCAAAAACTTCCTTCGACACCGTTGCTACCGCTCCGGTAAGATTTACCTTTTTCTGCGTTCCATAGCCTACTACGACTATGTCCTCTAATCCGGAAACAGCCTGCTTTAATACCACGCCAAATACGGTTTGCCCGGCTACTTTAATGGTTTGGGTTTCATACCCCACAAAAGAAAAAACCAGTTCCACGTTATTGGCTGACGGCACAGACAACTGAAACTGCCCATTGGCGTTGGTAGTGGTACCGGTTTGTGTGCCTTTTACAACTACGCTTACCCCTTCTAACGGTTCATTGTTGTTATTGGTTACTACCCCCCTGAGCGTTACATCCACCGGAGGCAGGAGGGATAACAAAGATTGAACCGGTACAGGTGCAGGCAAATCCCTTTTCCACTTAATGAAGATGGTGGTTTCTTCGATGGAAAAATCCAACGGTTGGTCTTTCAACGCCTGATGGAGAAAGACCTCTACAGGCATGTTTTCTCCGGTAATCGTAACCGGCGATGCGTTTCTGACCTGATTCGCCTTGTAGCTTACAAAATAACCGGTTTGCTTTTTGATTACCCTGAAAACCTGTTCTAAGGGGACATCCTTCCCCGAAAAACTAATGGTTTGAGAGATACCCGTAGCAGACAACTGTAAGCTAAGCCCTAATAGCAAAACGGAGGTCAATTGCATAATGCGCAAAAATTTGGTGGAGGGCCTGCAAATGCACAGGCATTTGTGGAAAATAGCAGTTAATTGCATATTTTTGACACGATTTTGGGTTATAAAATAAATTTTCTGTTGAACCGGAGTTTTTATTAGGTTAACCTGAATTTTATGCCGGATGCTGTTGCGAGCAGTATCCGGTTTTGTTTAATAAACTATAAGCTTTCTTCCTTCCAGCCTGAAATGCAAATACTTGTCCTGCAGTCCGTCCAATACCTGCTGAAGCGTAAGATTCCTGCCTATCTCACCCCTTAGCTCCATTTCAGATACGTTGGCTTCATAATTAACTTCTATATCATACCACCTGGCAATCTGCCGCATTGCTTCCTTCAACTTCACTTGGTGAAAATAGAAGGCGCCATTTTTCCATGCCACGTCTTTTTCTATATCGGTGTTTATCACCTTCCCTCCTATATAGGCTTTCCCCGGGCTCAACCGAACACCATTAATCTCAACCATTCCTTCCAGAAGAGACGTCTTTATATCGTCCTCATCCGTATAACTATTGACGTTAAAGGAGGTCCCTGTTACTCTAATCTCATCCCGAAAGGTTTTTACAATAAAAGGCTTTGCAGGGTTTTTCGACACTTCAAAATACGCTTCCCCCGTCATACTCACCTCGCGCGTATTCCCCTTAAAAGCAGTAGGATAACTGATGCTGCTGGATGCATTCAACCACACCATGGTTCCGTCCGGCAATTTCAGTTTATACTGCCCGCCTCTCGGAGTAGTCATGGTATTGATAGTTGCCTCGTCAGCATTGCTGTATACCAGTGACCCGTCTACGTTTTGAATCGAAATATCTCCGTCTTTAATAACTTGTCGGCCGGATGAACTAAGTTCCACTTTTTGTCCGTTACTCAGTGTCAGGATCGCCCTGTCGGAGCCTGGTAAAACATCTTCCGCCGGTAATTCGGTTTGGGCAATTTCATGAGTTTCCGGAACTTCCTCTCTAAATGCATAATACAATACAACCGTACCGATAATTACTGCAATGGCCGCAGCGTAGCCGAACCATCGCTTTCCTAATCTTTTCGTCCGCGACTCCGGCGCAACCAGCAACCTGTCGCTACCATCATTGAACATCTCCGAGAAGTTCACGATAACTCCACTTCTTTCCGCAGGTAACGAATCCGGGGATTCATTAGCGCCCTTTAAAATGCCGGCAATGATCCTGTTTACCTTGTCTTCGTCATAATTCCATTCTTCCCGGCCTGGATCTCGGCTATACCATTCCGCGATCTTCTTTCTTAACAAATCAATATTTTCCTGGATAAGGAGCGCTTCCAAAAGAAGTGCTTTTTCTTCGTCACTAATTTCTCCGCTAATATACCGGTCTATTAATTGTTCAAATGCTTTCGATGTACTCACAATAAGTAGAGACACCGGGCATTGCTGCTCTGTACTATTGAATTGGGAAAATTTTTACAGGAAGAGAGAGATTGCTATTATAATCAGGATAGGAATACTTAAATCACCGTGATGTTCAAGCCTTTCGCGGATAAAACGGATGGCTTCCGCTAACTGATTTCGAACCGTGTTTTCAGATACATTCAGACGTTCCGCAATTTCTTTGCGGCTAAGTCCTTCCTTTTTGTTTAATAAAAACACCTGTTTCCTCTTCTCCGGTAAAAGACGGGCTGCCTCATCAATAAGTGATTCGGTAAACCTGGCGTCTAATTCTTCTTCTAAATGATAAGTTGTAATTGTCTTTAACCTGTTGAGCTTTAATTCATGCCTGATTTTAGTCCGGAGGTGATTAGAAATTGTGTGTGATAAAACGGTGTATATCCACCCAAAGGGATTGTCGAGTGTCGTCAAGATTGTTCGATTCAGCCATATTTTTAAGAAAACATCCTGCATAACGTCGTCTGCTTCTGCTTCCGACTTAACCAGGGATATCGTGAAAGGGAACAATCTCTTATAAATTGAATGTGCCAACACGCTAAAGGATG
>JACFNM010000402.1 GCA_019454915.1 Chitinophagaceae bacterium | reverse complement strand
TGATGCGGATATTTTTTCTATTCGTTATATTTTTTCAATGCCTGCTAAATCATGCATGGGGACAAAAGCCCCCCGATCGTCCTACGATCGGGCTTACCTTAAGCGGCGGCGGCGCCAAGGGACTTGCACATATCGGTATTTTAAAAGCCATAGATTCTGCCGGTCTGAATGTGGATTATATTACGGGTACCAGCATGGGAAGCGTGATCGGCAGTTTGTATGCTATTGGCTATTCCGCCGATACGATTGAAAAAATAGCCCGTACCATTGATTGGGATCTGCTGCTCAGCAATCAGTCGTCCCTGCAAAGCGTTTTCATGAATGAAAAGGATGAGTATGCAAAGTATATCGTGGAGCTTCCCTGGGTGAATCACCGTTTTAACCTGCCCACGGGGATATTAGAGGCGCAGGAGTTGTGGTTGAAATTTTCGGAACTATTTTTTCCCGTTAGCCATATAAAAGATTTTTCTCAGTTCAGCATTCCTTTTAAATGTATAGCCACGGATATCGGCTCGGGGGAAGCGGTGGTTTTGGATGGTGGAGAAATCGTTACCGCCGTTCGGTCCAGCATGGCGATACCGTCCCTGTTTACTGCCGTGGAGATGGATAATAAACGCCTGATAGACGGCGGTGTGATTCGGAATTTTCCGGTACAGGATGTTAAGGAGATGGGCGCCGACATTGTGATCGGTAGCAATGTTTCCACCGGACTGTTATCATCCGACAAAGTACGGAATGTAATACAGGTGCTCTTGCAGGTTGTCTTTTTTCGGGAAGCAGAAGACCACCGGATTGAGATTCCGCTTTGCGACGTGTATGTTGACTATCCCATAGAAAAATATAATATGGGAAGTTTTGGACAGGCCATGGATATCCTCGAAGCCGGCTTAAAGAAAGGAAGAGAATTATATCCCCGGCTAAAGCAACTGGCGGACTCGCTGAATCATATATACGGCAATACGCCACTCAAGCGAAACCGTTTACCGGATTTTCAGAAGATTAAAATTTCTTCTTTTGAACTTTCGGGCTTAAAAAATACGACGATTGAATTCTTTATCAACACGCTTGATCTGCGTACCGACCGGTGGTATTCCGCAAAGGATATATCCGATATGATCCGTCATGCTTTCGGCACGCGGTATTATAACCGTATTTTGTATTCCCTGCACGAACAGCCCGATGGTAGTTTTAAAATCGTTTTCGATGTAGTGGAGAACCCGCTCACCTTTGCTAAGGTAGGGCTGCATTATGATAAGTTCAGCGGTACGAGCGTTATTGTGAATTTCACGAGTCGAAATTTCATTACTACCAACTCACGCAGTATGGTTACCGCCAATATCGGGGATAATTTCCGGGTGAAGGGAGAGCATCTGCAATATGTGGGCCGCCACAAAAACTTTGCTTTTTCGCTGGGCGCGCAATACGATCGCTTCTCTATTAACACCTACGATTTGCAGGCCGGTAAAGCGTATCGTGAAACGGGGCTGTATAAACGACAATATTCGAATTTATATACCGAATCCACCTATTCTCCGTCGCGAACCTTTGCGGGAGGCCTGGGCTTCAGGATGGAATTTTCGGATTATAAGCCGGTTATCCGGGGTGTTCTCGAAATTGACGGGAGTAATAGTTTTCCCACGGCTTATGCTTTTGTGAAGTTGAATACGCTGAATAAAAGGTTATTTCCAAGCCGGGGTACCGTCCTGGAAATGGAAATGGCGCGGGTATTCCGGCAGCGCAACAGCGTATCCGTTTTTAGGGACGGGCAGCCCACCACCCCTGAAGAGTTTCCGCTGGGCGATCACCCCTATAACCGGGTGGTGCTGAATATGAACAATTATAGTCGCATTGCAGAGAAATATACATTGCTGACTTCCATCCAATCGGGCATTAACTTCAACTACAACAATAGCGTGATGAACGAATTCTCCATCGGAGGAATGATACCGCTTTACCACAACCAGGTTGTTTTTTCGGGACTGCCGGAAGCCACCACCTACGCGGCTTCTGTGGCGGCATTTATGGGCGGACTGCGTTATGAGCTACTGCCGAACACTTATATCACCGGACGTTCCAATGTATTGTTCACCAATTTCATCAGCAAGAGCATATTCTTCACCAATCCGGATTTTCTTTCGGGTCATTCTCTCACTTTTGCTTATAATTTTGCTTTAGGTCCCCTCGAAGTTGGCGCCATGTACAGCGACCAGTTAGGGAGAGTAACGTCTTTTGTGAGCCTTGGGATCAGCTTTTAAGCTTTCTCCTGTTTCGCTATCTTTGCGGGATGAATCCGGGCAAAAACGAAACAGATCATCCGGGAGTATATGTTCCTCCTCCTTTCATCTATCTTTCTTTTTATCTCTTATCCGTTTTGCTGCAGGAAATACTTCCCGTTGAGAAGCGTTTTTTGCGGAATCCGGCGATGCAAATTACCGGATGGATTTTGATGGTAATTGGTTTTTCACTGATTATACCGGCAGTAAAAAAATTTTTTACATCCGGCACCAGTTTGCTGACGGTGAAGCCGGCGACAGCTTTGCAGACAACCGGTATTTACCGTTGCACCCGCAACCCTATCTACCTCGGTATGTTATTGCTATATGGCGGCGCCGGTTTTTTTATTGGCAACTGGTGGACCTATATACTCGTTCCGGCGGTGATATACACGATGCAATCCTATGTGATAAAGAGGGAAGAACGATATCTGCGGCGGGCCTTCGGCAACGATTATCTTCAATATTGTGAATCGGTCAGAAGGTGGATTTAGTTTTCACTATGAATCATAGTTTTCATAATCTGTCTCCTGAAAATCGGTTACAAAAGGAATCCAATAGTTTTGGATAAAATCAGCGTGGATTGGGTGAACATTATACGATTCAAAAGCCTGTGCGTCATCAAATTCCATTGATAGTCCGAAACGATAGTTGTTTTTCTTACTGGTCTGTGTCAATCGCTCAAAATTTCTCACACCGGGTATATTTTTTAATATCAGGGTAGCATCCAGAAATGATTTTTCTTCTGCAGAATCTTTTGGATGCTTTAGCGTAAACGCCACCGTATGTCGAATCATGATAAGATATATTAAACCTAAGTCCTGTTGGTTAATGAAAATAATTTACTGGTAGCTCATCCACAGGTTGAGCAGCAGCGCTCCGCTGATGATCAGCAATCCGAAGAACTCCCTTGTTTGTTCTATATAAGGCTTTTTAGCCTGCATAGTCGCTGCGATATTCTGCATCCTGTATTTCGTAATCCATTCCAGTACCCCGTCTTTTACAAAAAACAAAATAATGGCATACAATAAGTATAGGCTTATAGCAATGATATAAATCATCGGGTAGTAATAATGGAAGGCGGCGAGCCCGCATAAAATGGTTGCTGAAAGATAGATGCTAACCCATAGCCAGGCGTCCACATCATTGATATTGACCCAGGTAAACCATAAGAAGGCTATGAAAAAAATGATGTTTAATATAGTCATGAACATTTTAAAGAAATTAAAGAGAGGCGGACAAATTGTTC
>JACFNM010000401.1:1921-3527 GCA_019454915.1 Chitinophagaceae bacterium | reverse complement strand
CGCATCTATAAGGAATGCGGTTCCGGCTATGATCACCTGTGGTAGTATTTTTTGCATAAAATATATTATTAATGCTTTATGAATATCTTCCTGCTATGGCATGTTACCCTTTGTGGTATGCTGCGCCTGGCTATAGCTTTCATCATGCCATGCTCGCCGTATTTGTTACTCAGGCTGTATATTTTTATCACCAGCGCCATGCCGGCAAGCGCAACTACCGCTATGCAGACCAAAGAAGGGATGCCGCTTATGTACATGGCTGCAAAAACGATGAGCAGGAAGATGACGCCCCCGCCCAGGTACCATATATATTGCGCCTTCAGCCCGCGGAACTCGATACTTTTATTAATGCCCTTGTTGATATGGTATACACTGTTTGCCATTTGTATTACTTTTACATTCTCAATCCTCTCGATTTCCTTGTCCGCACTACGCCCTGGGTTGTGCCGTGGTTTTGTTTCACGGTGTCCACGGAAGGCTTTTGTTCCATTTTTATTACGGGTACGGTTTCCAGGTCATTATCCGTTTCTATTATTTCAGCTGCATATTGCTCCTTTTCCTTCATCTGCTTTTCCTGTATTTTCAGGGCTATTTCCCTTTCCAGTTTCGAGAGCCTGTTTTTCATTTCCGCCAGTTCCTGCTCTTTGGCAAAAGGTTTGGCAGCTATTTCCTGTACTACCGGGATTTCCTTTCCCAAGTCTGCTACCGTTTTTTCATATTTTTCTTTCAGGCTGCCGACCCGGTCAATGGCGTTCAGAAAATGGCGGGCGGCCAGTTTAGGATTGTCAATGTTGGGATGCCCCTGGTTATAGGTGTATTTGATTCCTGTTCCCTCACGCTCCGCATAAAAAGTGTTGTAAATATGCTCATAACTTCTGCCTTCCTCGAACAGCATTTCACGATGGCGGCGTATATACAGGTCAAAACCATAAAGGCTGCCGATCCTGGCTTCACTGTCTGTAAGGTTGCTTTTATACAGATGAATGATCTGCCTGCCAATGGCTTCAGCTTCGGCCGTGGACAGTCCATTTAATTGTACAGGATTGGCTTTGCTGCCGTCTTTTTCATATTGCAGCCGCTCTTTATAAAAACTTTCATCGGCAGTTAGCTTTGAAAGGGTTGTTACCGCATGTTCTTTTTCGGTGATCATGTTTTCCAGCCGGAATTTAGCATGTGCCGCTTCGCGGAAATGGGCTTTTTTCAATCCTTCCACCACGGCGATTTTCTTTTCCAGCTTTGATTTTTCGAGCAGCGAAGTATCGCCGGACAAAATGGCGATGTATTCCGAAAAGTTCATGCCGCTCTTTTCATCTATAGCCCCTTCGTCAATGGTGCGTACATTGAGCTCACAGTTTTTCATCTGGCTGATAAAGGTTTGCTTGTTTTTCAGCAGGTTGAACTTATAATTGTCCAGCGATTGCTCTACCGCATAGATATAGTTGTGCACTTTGTTGTCATAATCTTTTTTGGCAACCAGGTTGCCCTGCCTGGCGCCACGGCCGTTGCGCTGTTCCAGTTCGGCGGGTTTCCAGGGTATGTCGAGGTGGTGCATGGCGATGGCGCGGGCCTGTTCCGGCGTGGGCGCCTGCACCTGGAACACGTTCAT
>JACFNM010000401.1:0-1911 GCA_019454915.1 Chitinophagaceae bacterium | reverse complement strand
TTCAGCCCCGTGCCGGCTTTTTCGGTGCTGCCTACCAGTATGCGGATGTCGCCGTTGTTCATTTTACGGAACAGCTCCGGTTTCTTTTTATCCGTCCAGTCATGTATAAAGCTGACCTCATGCGCCGGTATGTTAAAGTCCCTGACCAGTTTTTCTTTTAATGCGTCATATATATTGAACTCACCGGGTTTGGGTGTGCCTATATCACAAAAAACGATCTGTGTTCCTTTATGCTCTGCGGTCAGGGTATGCAGTTCGGCCAATTTACGGGCGCATACATTCACTTTGTTATCGGGATGGTCTTCATAGCGTTCACTGATCAGCCGCATGTCGGCTGACATTTTTTTGGCATAGTTGGTAGCCAGCAGCATACGCCCCTTGTCTTCGGAATCGGTTAAAGGCGCCCTGCCGATGAGAGTGGCGTCACCTGTTTTGGCAAAAGCCATCAGCTTTTTGATGAAGTCCTGCTGGTCGGGTGTGGGTTTGATATTGACCAACACTTCTTTCAGCGCCGGTTTATCGAGGCTGATATGTTGTGCGGTTTTATAATCTGTGATCTCGTTATAGAACAAAGCCAGCTCCGGCACTTTGATGAAGTGGCGGAAACGCTCTTTGGCTATGATCTCGTTGGTAACGGAGAATTCAAAATCCGTTGTTTTGCGTGCGAAGACCGCCGCCCAGGCGTCGAAATTCTCAATACGCTGCCTTTCCATTTCTTTCGGGCGCAGGTATTTGAACAACAGGTACATTTCGGTCAGGCTGTTGGAAATGGGTGTGCCGGACAAAAAGGTAACGCAGAGGTCGGCATCGAATTTCTGCTGCAGGGTCCTTACGGCAAATAGCATGTTCAGCGCCTTCTGGCTGCCTTCCATGTTCCCCAGGCCGGCCACCCTGTTGTGACGGGTGGTGAAAGTGAGGTTCTTGAACTTGTGCGATTCATCCACGAACAGATGGTCAACACCCAGTTCTTTAAAGCTGATACCTGCATCCTTTTTTTCTTCGATAGCCGCCAGTACCGATTTCAGCTTGCCCTCCAGGTTGTTCTTGCGTATCTCCAGCCCTTTGAGCATCCGGCGGGATATGTCGCCTCCCAGGTCACGGATAGTTTCCAGGTCGCGTTCCACGTTGTCCAGTTCAGCCTGGAATATGTCGCGCTGCACTTCGGGAGACTGCGGTATTTTACTGAACTGGTCGTGGGTAAGGATGATGCAGTCCCAATTATTGTTTTTGATCTCATGAAAGAGGCGCAGCCTTTTTTCAGGGGTAAAATCGTTTTCGCCGGGGGCCAGTATCTTAGCTTTAGGGTAGGCTTTACGGTAAGTATCCCTTACCTGGTTCACATTGGCCTTCAGCGCCAGTATCATCGGTTTGTGAATGATGCCCAGCCGTTTCATCTCCTGCGCCGACACGATCATGGTAAGGGTTTTCCCTAATCCCACTTCATGGTCCACCAGGGCGCCCCTGTTCTGTACGATGCGCCAGGCTGCGTTTTTCTGTGAGCTGTACAGGTCTTCGATGCCCAGCGCTTTTTTGTCCAGGCCGGGAAATGTAAGATGGCTGCCGTAATATTCCCGTAGCACATAGCAATTGAAGGTATCGTTATAGAGCTGCTCCAGTTCTTTTTTATCCTGCTGCGGCAGTTGTTGCAGCCACTCGAGAAAACGGTTGCGGATGTTTTCTATCTTCTGGTGGGCAAGCTGTATCGCTTCGTTATCAGGCACCCTAATGGTTTTGTCCCCGGCCTCTATTTCGTAGGTGAAAAAAGGGGTAGTATTTTCCAGCGCATTTTCCAGCAGTGACTCGCCGTACATGGTACGGCCGATTTTAGGAGTGACTGCATATTCCTGCGAGAGTTTTACATTCCAGCCTTTGGCTTCCACTTTAAAAGTGTCCAGCGATGAAAAGTATCTG
>JACFNM010000400.1 GCA_019454915.1 Chitinophagaceae bacterium | reverse complement strand
TTCAGCCGGCGTATCATAGGCTCCTCCAATCGAATAGACTTCCACTAAACGCTCCACATTGTCATTGTGTCCTTTGTTCCAGTCAAAACCCCATCCGTCTTCTGCAGGATGATTGGCAATAATCATGGCACCATGTTGTTTTGCAATGGCATATATCTTCTCTAAGGTATCCTGATCGGGATCCGTACATCTTAAGATAGGGCCTTCGCTGCCCGGGTATAAAAACCCGTGATGTCCGAATTTGCTACTCGTCCATTCACCTCCGATAAATGAAACAAAGCGTTGAGGCTCATTAAACGTATTAGCGACTTCGCGAAAATAGTTCCATTGGGCGTCACTCAGGGCTTCCACATGATCGGTCAAAGCAAATATATCCAGAAATGATTCATCTCTTGCGAATGAGTGTATTTCTTCAGGATTCCTGATGCCATCTCCAAAGAAACTATGGCAATGAAGTTCCGCCCAGAATAAGCGTTCTTTCGGGGCTTCAATATCAACATGAATCGGATTGCTTATTCCCTCTATACCGCTTACCGGATCAACGACCCGGATGTACTTTATGCCTGGAGTGTTGAAACTGAAATTCTCTAGTCTTCTCACCGGGCGTTTATCCCTTTGATAAGGGCCTGCACCCTCTGTAAATGAATAGGTATCACGACCCCGAAAGCCTGCTGAGCCCATAATGTGGACAGTACCTTTCCATTCCGGCATAACGTTATCCATGAATTTTGTTCCTCTGGAAGAATGATTAAACGGACCGTCAACTGTAACGCCTGTACGTTGCCATTGAGGAATCCACCGGGCATAGTAAGGTTCTGTAAGTATCCTGATGCCAATCCAAAAATTTTCATTGACGCCGATAGAAGAAGGGGCTGTTACAGCTATGCGCTTTATAGTCTTATTATCACTGTAATCCGATATTTTACCCGTTTGATGAGCTATTGTAGGGTAGGACGAAACCGGTAAAACTGAACCTCCTGTAAAAAGAGAAATATTTTTTAGAAAGTTTCTTCTTCTCATGAGTAATGTGGCATTTAGGTCGTTTGAATGTATCTGAGAAAAATTCAGGTTTTGAAAATAAAGCCCTCAAATTCGAATTTAGATGATTTTTCCCATTGCTATTAAAAGATAAGGCGCATTTCAGTCGTTTAGGCGGGTAAACTCATTTTTATTGCGATTGCCTGTTTTCATACATTCAGAATTCCTCTGTATTTTTAGCGCATGCAACAGATAGATAACCTGATTTTTGACCTGGGCGGCGTGATCCTTACTTTGGATATGCCCCGTGCAGAGCGATACTTTACGAATTTAGGCGTAAAGGATTATAATGCGTTATTCCGAAGCGGAAATGTTTCTTCTTTTTTTAAAGACTATGAAGTAGGTGCTATTTCAAACGAAGCTTTTTTAGATGAGCTGAGGAAACTGGCGGGATTGCCCTTATCGGATGAGCAGCTCATTGCGGCATGGGATGCCATGCTGGGTCATTTTCCGGAGGAACGTATTGCTTTGCTGAAAAGATTACAAAATAAATACAGGCTATTTCTTTTCAGCAATACCAATGCATTGCATTTGACAAGATTCAGAGAGATGTATAGTAGCGCATTCGCGAATACGGTTTTTGACGATCTCTTTGAAAGAGCGTATTATTCTCATTTGTTGGGGATGAGGAAGCCGACCAGGGAATCTTATGAACATATTATACAAGAAAACAAGCTGGAGCCGGCAAGAACACTGTTTATAGATGATTCTGCCCTGAATATTGAGGGCGCGGAGTCTGCGGGTTTGCAGGGCGTATTGATAAAGCCGGAGATGTCTATTCTTGACCTGGATTTGTGATCATTGATTATACGAGGTGTTCTTCTATATTTTTGAATGCCTTTTCGACCGGAAGTTTTTTCCAAAGCACCTGGTATACATTTTCTGCAATGGGCATGATGGCGCCTACTTTCTGATTGAGTTCATAGATACTGCGGGATGCATTGTAACCTTCCGCCACCATTTTCATTTCTGTCTCGGCCGAATGAACGGAATGTCCTTTCCCAATCATGGCGCCAAAGGTACGATTGCGGCTAAACAGCGAATAACAGGTAACCAATAAATCGCCCAAATAAACGGAGGCGGCGTAGTTGGGTGATTTTTTTGCCTTAAGAATACTGGCTGCCGTATGAATACCCACCCGGATATTTCGGATACCGCTTTTCCTTAAGAATCCTGCCATCTCATCGGCGGCATTGGCAATCAGGACGCTCAGAAAGTTATCGCCATATCCCAGCCCGTGGGCCATCCCGGCGGACACAGCGTAAATGTTTTTCAGGATTGCTGCATACTGAACGCCATAAATATCATGATTAATGACGGTGTTAATATAGGAGGTGCCGAAGCAGGCGGCGATGTCTTTCGTGGCTTTTGTTTTGATTCCCGAAAAGGTAAGATAGGATAATCGTTCGGCGGCCACTTCTTCGGCGTGACAGGGACCCATAATGGTAAAATAGTGGTCAAGCGGAAAGTGAAATTTTTTCTTGAGAAAATCATTGAGCAGCAGGTTTTGCTGCGGCAGTATGCCTTTTACTGCTGATATAATTTTTTTTCCCGCAAGTTCTTTTCTGGTGATTCCTGAAAATTGCTGAGTGACATAGGCGGATGGAGTAACGATGATGATATGATCCGATGCGGCAAACACTTGCCTGGGCTGAGTGAACAGGGAAAGCAGCCTGGAATCAAAAGATACGGATTGCAGGTAGTTGGGGTTGTGCAGTCTTTTTAGAAGATGTTTTGCCACCGCGTCATTTCGAACGCACCAGTTGATAGGTATTCCATTGTCTGTCAGCATTTTTGCCAGCGCTGTTCCCCAGGTTCCGCTACCGATAATTCCAAATTGCATAAGTCTCTTTTAAATCGCAAAATTAGGATTCAAACCGATAATAGAAAATGTTAGCGGTAAATGACCGGGATTTGTATGAGATTAAGTGATTTGAAATTTAGAAGGTTAGATTCCTATTCCTTTGTTTCGAATAGTTGATCCTTTGGCACAACTTTTACTTTCGTCTTATTCTTGAGGGTTTTGCTGACAATCGTAAAAGGCCCCGTAATCACTTCATCTCCCTCTTTTAAGCCATCCGTGATTTCTATATAATTCATATCCTGAATTCCGGATTTAACGGGCACCAGTTTTACCGTATTGTCTGCCTGTAAAACAAACACGACTTCGAGTAGATCATCCGAACCATTTGAAACAGCACTTTGATTTGACGAATCGTTTTCCGTGGTCGTATTGGTCTTCTTTTTTACATCTTTTGATTTATTCCCGACTGTTGCGGTATCATTCTTATCCCGTGTGGTTACGGCATTAATGGGAACGGCAAGGACGTTATTGTTGGTTTGGGTTTGAATATCCGCACTGGCGCTCATTCCGGGTCTGAAAGGAAATTTCTTTGGATTAGACGGGTCAATGAGGTCGGAGTAGGAATCGTATAGAATGCGAATCTTAACTAAGTAATTACTTACGTCCGTGCCACCTATTGTGTTGCTACTGGTTTGGGCCGCTGCACCAATCTGGCTACTGGCAATCTGGGTCACCAG
>JACFNM010000399.1 GCA_019454915.1 Chitinophagaceae bacterium | reverse complement strand
ATTTGTACATTCTTTTGCTCGCAATTGATAGAAAAGTCGTCGGCTATCTCACTGTAATGAACCTTTACTTCCGTATCAAAGAGGCTCGAAGCAAATCGGGCATAAACACCCGCCGGTATCCAGCGTTCTCCGAGGTTGAAGTCCAGTTCTTCAAATTCAATTCTTCGTGGTCGTGCCTCTATCAAAACGGTTAAGCTTTCCGCGGCCTCCTTATGCTCCGGATTAGCCGCAATAAAAGTTTCCACTTCTTTTGCTTTTTCTACAACATTTCCGGAAATCCACTTTTCTGATATTTCATATCCCTGCTCTAATGGATTGAAATAGATGCGGCCATGTAAGGCCGCCTTCAAATCCTTATCCTCCATTCCGCTGATCCCGGACATATAATCCAGATCAACACTACCATATTTGTTGAGGGAAGCCGCAAGCGCCTCTTCCGGCCCTGCCGTAGCTAAAGTGGCAGCAGAAAAGCTCACAGGGTGCTGAAAAATATCCGCCTTACGCACTACGCCACCTACGACGCGCTCCAGGTAGGGCATTTCTTTGCCGGCGCTGTCTGTTTTAATGAGCTTGATATTTTCTGCACTATTCAGGTTGCCGTACCTCCTAACAAATGCATCGTACAGGCGATTGAGATGCTCCCGTCCATCTTTATATTCAAACTGAGTTTCTGCTTCTTTCTGATACAGATCAAGATAACTGTCTCGTACCCCGACATAGGCTTCTGCTCTTTCCTTTTGCGTCTGGGGCAGCTGCAACGGATGGAACATGGCAACCTGCTCTTTGATATTCACCTTCCGTAAATAGCCCACAAAGCCATTATCTACCGCAAGGCAGTCATCCCTGTAAAAACGTTGAAAAATACCTTTATAAACTTCTGGTTCCCTTAAGGTAGCCGGGTCGGGCGGCAAAGGGCTGCCTTTCGCATTTTCAACCGGTTCCGAAAACAAATCACCAATTATACCGCCTGTTCTTATTTTATTTCCGACGCCCCTGCTCCTATTGTTCTGCTTGTAGTTGGCATAGGACTTTTTTATTTCCGGGGACGATGGTTCCACTGATTTTGTAACAACAGGTCCTTCAAATAGGTCAAATAAACTTAATTGAGCATGTGATGAAGTACTAATCCCGCTATACGTTTTTTGAAGCCCCGGCTTAGTTATTGCCCGTCCGGTAACAGGCTGTATTTCATCTATCGGTTTTGATATGATTTCTAGCTGGAGCTTCTGAATGCCGTTATACAAGTTAACGTCCAAACGCTTAGCCAGGTCAACATTCAGCATTAACTGAATGTCCTGAGCAATGCCATTTACACCTCCGGAGTGGTTGTATATCCACGCAGGGCGACCGTATAGATCCGTTCCCTTATGCACTGAAGTGTGCACCACCCGGTTCAGGTTTTCAAACAGCATATTGTTAGTTGTGTTGTCAGAGCTGGTATAGGTCTGACAAAATCTTCTTTCAATGTCTGATAGCTCTCGCTTGTCGCTGTTCTTCTGAAGAATTATCAGATCACTTCCCGCCTCCGTGCCCGCATAATCCGTAAAAAGATCATTGGGCAGGCGAATGGCTGAAACAAGGTTATTGGTCTGCATCAATGCCCTTCGGATGGTTTCATTTTTGGCGCTGTTCAATACCCCCTGCGAGGTAATAAAAGCCAGTATGCCGCCATCACGAAGCATATCGGAGCCCTTCAAAAAAAAGTAATTGTGGATGCTGCCGGCAGCCTGTATCTTAGCTCTCTCCTTACTTCTGGAATAGGAAAGATCAAATACAGCAGTGTCTCCGAAAGGAATATTACTGGCAATAATATCATAACGCCCCCCGGAGCTCTCAGGGATTTCTTCAAATCCCTTAATATGAACGTCACTTTCGGGGTAAAGTTGCTTCAGTATTTTCCCGGTCAGTATATCTTTCTCATAGGCAGAAACATTTGAGAGATTATCTCCTGAAAAGGACTGAATAAATGATCCGATACCGGCTGAAGGTTCTAAGAATTTTCCAATGTTTACTTTGTTACTACGAAATGCTGATGCAATTGCGTCAATAACTATGGGAGGGGTATAATAAGCAGTAAGCACGGAACTTCTCATGCTGTCCGCAAGGCGATGATATTCTTTATCGTCTGCGGCATTCTCTTTAAGCAATTGATAAAGCTCCCTGGTGGGTGAAAAAAGGTGCCGTTCAGATCTATTCCATTCACTGATATCGGCCCCATTTTCAATTGGATTTAGTATGCATTTCAAGCCTCCAAACCCACAATATTGCATCATGAGCAATCTTTCTCCTACGCTCCCATTTCTTTTCTCTTTTTCGAGCCTGAAGGCTATTTGCAAAGCGTCAATGTTACGCTGCAGGTGCATTCTTTTACTAAAGCCCATGTTCCTCTATCCAGATTGCAATCGTTCCTGTTAGTTCGGTGTATAGGAGATCATACTCGGGGCTATCTTCAAAATCATCAGTTATCCCATAGTGTTCAAAAACAGGCTCACACACTGCCATCATCTTTAACGCAAAAGGGCGAAGTTCCTCATCCATCATGATAGTGTCGAATTCCCTGCATACAATCTTGAAAATGGTATCAAGCCTGGAGAAGTGCAACCCTTCAAACAGTACTTTATCTGCTTCATATTCACACGCTCCTATGGAGCTTCCGGCCCTGAATGCCAGCTCATAAGCATTGGCGGCTAACTCCGATCGCTGACTAACAAAGGCAATATCTCTGCGCTTTTCAGGAAAACTGCTATTGAGCAATTCCTGCAGCCTCAGTTTAAAATAAGAAAGTTCTTTTTGTTGCGTATTCATGACCTTTGTTTTTTTTGTATGACTGAAATAGATACGGTATCAGACCCGGTGTAAGAACCTCAGCATCTTAATTACTTCAATATCCATCCTCGAGAAAGCAAACCATTTCTTTCCCAGATCCTTTAAAGATGCGCCGACATGGTACAATTCTGTGCCATCAATGATCAAAAAGCGATCATGCGCATTTGAAAACGGCTCAATACGGATTGGAGGATACTGACTATTGTATCGCTGTAAATCAAGCTGTAACTGACTGGAAATTGTCCTGGTATAGATGGTGGCGGATACGCCGGCATTTCTTTTTCCCAGTAATATAAGTACCGTATCGTCCACATAGTTGTCAATCAATATAATCGACCTTTGAGCGCTTCGGATAATGTCCGCAACAAAAGTATAGGCATCGAATATCTGTCCATTGTAAAATATTCCCCTGTCGCTTTTCCGTTTGCCGCTTTCCAGCGCCTTAAAGATCTCTTCAAATCTGCCATCAGCTTCTATTTGCTTGAGTTCTATTTTATCCATACGGGAGAACAGCACTGCATTGCTCATCAATACCCTGCGCATTTCAACAAAGGCATTCATTATTTCAATACTGACTTTTACAGCAATGTCGCTACGCAAAATAGCTGACAACATGGCTATACCTTGTTCTGAAAAGGCCCGGGCTAAATAACGCCTACCTCCGCGGCCTGGGTTTGAGGTTCCAAATTGGAACCTCAAATCTTCACTTTCGGTTTCCGTCAACTGAAAACAAAATGTGCCGGGGAACCGCTCCAT
>JACFNM010000398.1 GCA_019454915.1 Chitinophagaceae bacterium | reverse complement strand
AAAGATAAAGTGAGTATTAACGATCAAACAAAGCGGTGTATGAAAAAGATAATTGTGGCGCTGGTGCTTTGTATCGGGTTAACGATAGCCCCTACACAAAAAAGTCATGCGATTATTTGGGAAGTAGTAAGGCAGGCATTGATCGCCGCTATTAAAGCGGCTGACATAGCTGTACAACGTTTGCAGAATAAAACCATCTGGCTGCAAAACGCTCAAAAGGCATTGGAGAATACACTATCCAAATTGAAGTTGGATGAGATATCTGATTGGTTAGATAAAAACAGGGAGCAATATGCCAAATACTATGATGAACTTAAAAAAGTAAAGGAGCTGATCAGCGGGTATCAAAAGGTAAAAGAGATTATGGCAAAGCAGG
Source organism: Chitinophagaceae bacterium (assembly GCA_019454915.1). Taxonomy (GTDB): domain Bacteria; phylum Bacteroidota; class Bacteroidia; order Chitinophagales; family Chitinophagaceae; genus Agriterribacter. The sequence continues at coordinate 3,209 of JACFNM010000398.1, read as the reverse complement.
TGCGGATCGTGGAGGAATACAAAAGGGCGTTCTCATTATTTAAGCAGGATAAGCACTTTACCACTGGTGAAATTGAGTACATGGCGCAGGTATATACGGGCATTGTGGATGAAAGTTTGAAAAACCTGGATCAATTGTTTTTGGCGGTCAATGTGCTGAATACAACGATGACAGATGGTAAACGGCTGGAAGTAATCAGCGCGGTAGCAGCGCACATTGATGAAAACCTGAATGATCTCCGGGACTTCAACAGCCAGAATATACGGCTCAGCCTGCAACGTTCAGGAGACGTACGGGAAATAGAAGAAGTGAAAGTCATGTATGGCATCAGGCAGTAATAACCTTAGATAACGTGAACATGAAAAAAGTGATGATGGCCGGAGGCATGCTGCTTTTTTTCCTATGCAGCCAGGGGCAAAACAAAACCATTAAGCTCTATATTCAACAGATCGCAGCTAACGAGGTATATATCGAATACCTGCAAAAAGGATACAGGATCGCCAGGGATGGTCTCACCACCATCAGCAATATTAAGAATGGACATTGGAGTTTAGATAAAGATTTCTTTGCAGGACTAAGAGGTATCAATCCCAAGATCAGGAACTATACTAAGGTGGCGGATATTATTGCGCTCCATATTACAATTGCCCGAAAATCAAATGCAGCCATGAAACAGGCTCATTCTGCTGACCTGTTTTATAATAGCGAGACCGGTTATTTTGATAAGGTATTTGCAGCGCTTTCAGAAACTTGTACGGACTTAACGGATGAGCTAACGCAGATACTTACGCCAAATAAGCTGACCATGAGTGATGACGAGCGGATAAAACGTATTGATCGCCTATACGCAGACATGCGGGACGCTCATGCGTTTACAGAAAGTTTTTCAAACGATATACACGTAATGGCAATCCAGAGGAGCAAAGAACTGAATGAAGCTGCAACTGTTCGTAGCCTGTACGGGCAATAGGCAGTGGTGTCAATCAATTTTGTCAGGTATGAAAATGTGGAGTATGAAAAAGCTATTGACTGTTTTATGCGTAGCAGCGCTTTCGATGAGCTATCCGCTTAAAGCAAAGGCCCAGGCAACGGAACTGATGCAACTGGCGCTTAATATTGAAAAGCTGGCGCAGTTCAAGCAAATATTGTCGGATTTAAAAAAGGGATATGAAATTATCTCCGGTGGGTACAATACCATTAAAAATATTTCGGAAGGAAATTTTAAACTTCATCAGGCATTCCTTGATGGATTAATGGAAGTAAGCCCTGCTGTCAAAAATTACCGGCGGGTGGCTGATATTATCAATTACCAGTTACTCATTGTAAAGGAATATAAATCCGCCTTTAACCGGTTTACAACAAGCGGATGGTTCAACGCTGATGAAATAGATTATATCAACGGTGTTTATAATACCCTGTTTAATCTGTCTCTTAAAAATCTGGATGACCTGCTAACGGTTACCATGTCCGGCAAGCTTCGCATGAGTGATGACGAGCGTTTGGCAGCAATTGATAAGATATATGAGGATATGCAGGATAAATTATTATTCCTGCGCTCCTTCAACAGCAATACTTCTGTACTATCCCTGCAACGGGAAAGAGAAAGCCGGGATATTAACCGGGTTATGCAATACTACAATGTAAAGTAAGGGTATGCTGTATGATTGAAAAGTTATGAGTGGTTTGGTGTGATGGAAATTCCGCTAATGCGGAAGTGAACTTATAAATGTATGGTATATGTGTAGAGGTGGGAAAATTGCCCTTGCGGCAATAGTGGGAATCATATTACCGGTAATCAGCCAAGCGCAGAATGACGGTCCGCTGAATGATATTAAAGGCCTGCACAGCGTCCTGGGTCAGCTCTATGATGAGATGATACCGTTATGTGGTCAGTTGATTGGCGTGGGAAGGGGTATAGCCGGCTTTGCTGCCATGTGGTATATAGCAGCCCGCGTATGGCGGCATTTATCACACGCGGAATCCATAGACTTTTATCCTCTGTTTCGTCCCTTTGTGATCGGCTTCGCCATTTTGATTTTCCCTTCCGTTACAGGCATGATCAATGCCGTGATGAAACCGACGGTTACGGGTACGGCGGCAATGGTAAAAAACACGGACGTAGCTATAGCGGCTTTGCTCAAGCAAAAGCAGGATGCCGTTAAGCAGTCCAATATCTGGCAAATGTATGTCGGTGAAACCGGCCATGGCGATAAGGATAAATGGTATAAGTACACGCATCCTGAAGGAAGCCCCGGTGATGACGGCTGGCTGCGAGGTATTGGCAATGACATCAAATTTGCAATGGACAAGGCGTACTATAACTTCCGTAACTCCATTAAGGAATGGATGAGCGAAATATTACAGGTGTTATTTGCTGCCGCTTCTCTTTGCATTGATACCATCCGTACTTTCAATTTAATCATCCTCGCTATTCTTGGGCCAATTGTTTTTGGATTGAGTGTTTTTGACGGCTTTCATCATACGCTCAGGCATTGGCTTGCCCGGTACATCAATGTCTTTTTATGGTTACCGGTGGCAAATATTTTTGGAGCGGTGATCGGGAAGATACAGGAGAACATGCTCAAAATTGACCTGCAGCAAATCGGCCAGTCGGGGGATACCTTCTTTAGCCGTTCCGATATGGGGTACCTCATCTTCCTGATTATTGGAATAATAGGATATTTCACGGTTCCTTCCATTGCAGGCCATATCATGTGGGTAGGCGGTGGTGATGCACTTACCTCAAAAGCAACGGGCATCTCTATGAGCGCCGCAGGAATTGCGACTTCAACAAGTGTAAATACAACAGGTGCTGTGGCAGGAAAAGTCATGTCAGGCGGACGCCAGTTGATGGGGCTTTAAATCAAAACGATTTGTACAATGTTCACCAAAATGAAAAATATAGATACGGCTTTCCGGTATATCCGGCTCTTTACCATAGTAATCATTGCAGGCTGCTTTCTGCTCTGCGGGCTTGTACTCTACAAAAGCTATCAACTGGCAGCCATAACGCAGTCAAAAGTATATGTACTCGCAAATGGCAAGGCGCTGGAAGCATTAGCGGGAGAAAGAAAGGATAATATTCCTGTAGAGGCGAGGGATCATATCAGCATGTTTCATCATTATTTTTTTACTCTTGACCCCGATGATAAAGTAATACAGGGCAATATTACCAGGGCGCTATACATGGCGGATGGTTCCGCTAAAAG
>JACFNM010000397.1 GCA_019454915.1 Chitinophagaceae bacterium | reverse complement strand
ACCGCTTCGTCAATCCGATGCATAAAATCCCGCTTTTTATCATGCGGATAATTGACGGTATCCAACTCCAGCCCGTCAAAATGATACTCCAGTTTCAGGTGACCTGTGGCTTCCAGGTTTTCTCCGACCAGTTTTGTCCGGTTATCTTCCCAACTGGAAAACACCGCTGTCTTTTTTTGAGGATATTGCTGCTTAAAAAAACGAAAGATGGTCCAGTAGTTGTAGTTAGGATCGTCTATATCATTATCCCACACGTTGTGCTTGTTTACCCAGGTGCCCGTAAGCAGACTGTTATAGCCGACGGCAGAAATAGTAGGTGTTTCAGAATAACCTCCTTTCTCGCCTCCTACGTGCGCCCTGGTATATCCTCCAACCCTGGCAATGGCATCCAGGTTGGGCGTATTTACTTTCTCGATTACATCGGCGGAGATGCCATCAACGATAACGAAGATGGCTTTGTGCTGAGCATGCCCCGAAAAAAATACCAGGGATATTAAGGAAGAGATAAAAAAAACTAATACACTTTTCATCATTTCGAAAATTTTAAACCGTAGAACTAAAAAAAAACAGCTGCCTGAAAATCGTCATATAGAATAGACCAATGATTTATATTTCTGTTCAAGTCCGCTCGCACTCAAAATTCGCAGTCAACAGGATGAACCGATACAAGACGAAATTTAATACATATCCTCTTCATGTGTTTCTATTATTCCGACTATTTTTGTCATATCAGGGCAAATTGCTCCGGAATAGCCTTTCAGGCGCTAAGAGCCTAAGCCGTACAAACGGAAGAATTGTAAGCAATCGCTTGCAATAAATAGACAATCAAAACGTTAGAATCATGAACAGACATTAGTCCGACCACTTTTTTTATGCAATCACGGCGTAGTTTTACATAAATGGACGGAATGCCTTTTCATAATATTCTCATATGAGCAAAAGTCTTAGATATCTTTTTCTTTTTTTACTTTACATCCTTACCGGAAATTTACAATCCTGTAAGAAAGAAACGGAGACCTTCAAAGACATTCCACTCACCGATTATTATCCGCTTCAAATCGGAAAGTATATTATTTACCAATTAGACTCTACTGTCTTCACCAACTTCGAAACCAGGAAAGAAATCCATAGTTATCAGGTTAAGGACCTCGTTACGGACACCATTACCGATAATGAAAACCGGCCGGGATTTCAAATCCGGAGAATGATCCGGGATTCTGCCGGACTGACCGACTGGAAAGACCTGGCGGTTTTTATGGCCACCCCGCTTGATCATTCGATAGAATATGTTGAAGACAACCTGCGTTATATCAAACTAAAATCTCCCATCAGGGAAAACTTCTATTGGCAGGGTAATCGCTACATTGATGCATCGGGTGATTTGGATTATCTGAGCACCTGGGATTATACCTATGCAGAAGTAGGGCAACCTTTTTTACTCGGTTCCAGGCAAATTGAAAATACCTTGACGATATTGCAATCCGACGAAACGATGGGTGATCCCGAATTATACCCTAATAACATTGCCTCCAAAAACTACAGTATCGAAGTATACGGGAAAGATATCGGGTTAATTTACAAAGATTTTATTTACTGGTTCTACCAAAAAAACAATACGCTCAGCAATTGTCGCGTAGTGGTAGCCGGCAAGCCTGACACACCCTGCCCTTATGATGAAGACTGTGACCTGCTGGCGCAAAGTTTAAACGGTTTTGTGAAGTGTGACACCATAGCGAGCCGCTATTCTTATAACGGATATGGTATTCAACTGAAAATGGTGGATCATAATTAGTAATCAGTATGCGTATACTATGAAATGCATAACACCTTTACTATTATTTTTTTTCGCTTTCCTTATTAAGGATGTACAGGGACAATCTTCGAAATATATCATCGTCCTTAAAGATAAACAGCACAACCCTTTTTCACTGAATCATCCCGGGCAATACTTATCGGCAAAATCCGTGGAGAGAAGAAGGCGGCAGCAAATCGCCATAGACAGTACGGACCTGCCCGTTACGCCCGCTTATCTGGATAGCATCAAAAATGCCGGAGAGGTAGCAATCATAAATACTTCTAAATGGCTGAACCAGGCACTGATACAAACAGACGATGCCTCAGCGCTGGAGAAAATCAATCAATTTTCTTTTGTCCGTTCTTCTGCTAAGGTCTCTCCCAGGATATCGTCCCGGCGGGAGCATGAGACCAGGAAATATGAACTTCCCGTCATGCCGTTGAAAAGAATACAAAAAGTGCAGGACGAAAACGATGCGCTGGACTATGGCAACATGTCTGCTCAGGTGAAAATACACGAAGGAGATTTTTTACATAACATGGGATTCCGGGGTGAAGGAATGACCATAGCCATGCTGGACGCCGGTTATTATCATTACGACACCAATCCTGCTTTTGATAGTATCCGTCTAAACAATCAAATATTGGGCACCTGGGATTTTGTTGACAACAAAGCGGATGTCTCGGAAGAACATTACCACGGCATGGTATGTCTGTCTACCATCGCTGCCAATCGTCCGGGCTTATTGGTAGGTACTGCACCTAAGGCTAATTTCTATTTATTCAGAACGGAAGACGTTGGCGTTGAATACCCCACCGAAGAACAAAATTGGGTGGTAGCGGCTGAAAAAGCGGACAGTTTGGGAGTTGACCTGATTACTTCTTCTCTGGGATACAACACTTTTTCTAACCCTGTCTACGACTATACTTATGAAGAAATGGACGGGCAAACAGCCATCATCACCAGGGGCGCTGAAATGGCGGCACAAAAAGGAATATTCGTTACCAATAGCGCCGGCAATTCCGGCCAGGACAGTTGGCACTATATTATAGCTCCTGCCGATGGAGAGCACGTATTGGCCATCGGCGCCGTTAATTACAGCAAAGATGCGGCTCCTTTCTCCAGCTATGGTCCGGCTGCTGATGGCCGTACAAAACCCAATGTAGCTTCCGTAGGCTGGGGAACCGTTATTGCAGACACGTATGGTAACCCGTCCACCACCAATGGAACATCTCTTGCTAATCCTAATTTGGCAGGATTGATTGCCTGCCTGTGGCAGGCATTTCCGGAATTCACCAATGCAGCTATTTTTGATGCCGTGCAAAGAAGTGCCGATAAGTTTAACACGCCCGATGATCGCGTGGGGTTCGGCATTCCGAATATGCGCATCGCTTATGAAATACTTGACCGCCTACGGCAACGCAAGGATGTGGAACGAATACTGAATAACGACTGGTTAAAGGTTTATCCTGTTCCTTTCTATCAATCCTTCAATATCGTCTTAAACCCGTCTCAGCCTTCTAAGGCTACCCTGTCTTTGTACAATGTACTTGGGCAAAAAGTGTATAACCGTTCTATCATGATTGAATCCGCTACACCGGTGAGGATATCGGTTTCAGACCTTGCTTACCTGTCCCCCGGAATTTACTGGTTATCGTATCCCGATGGAAAGCAATCGCGGGTGGTCAGGCTGGTAAAGCAATAAAGCAGGCGATAACGCCATGACAAGGGCTATTCTTCATTTTTCTGCAGCAGGGCAGCAAACATGCTATCGGCCTTTCTGTCATATCCGGTAATAAGTTCCATCTGGAGCAATTTTAA
>JACFNM010000396.1 GCA_019454915.1 Chitinophagaceae bacterium | reverse complement strand
GAAAAAGTAATTGAATTCCTCGGGGGTAAAGATGCTTATGTTGAGTTTCATAACCGGTCAGGTTTTCCCGGCAAAGAGCAAAGCTAACCTGACAGGTTTTCCCGGACAGGAGCGAGGCTAACCTGTCAGGTTTTCCCGGCAAAGAGCAAAGCTAACCTGACAGGTTTTCCCGGCGAAGAGCGAGGCTAACCTGACAGGTTTTCCCGGACAGGAGCGAGGCTAACCTGTCAGGTTGGGCATCATCGTCTCCTGAAAAGACGCCTCTTCTTCGATTTTTCGTAGTCGCTGCCGCTGCCGTAACCATAGCCATATCCATACCCATAACCATAGTACCCATAACCCAAATTCCTGTCATCCACCGCATTGAGCAGCAGCCCCATATTATTGATTTTACCGGAATCATACAACTCCTGCAACTCCGGCAGCATACGCTTGTCGTACTGGCCCGAACGAATGACATAGATCATCTGATCACTCAGTTTGGAACAGATCGCCGCATCCACAATCAGCCCGTAGGGTGGGTTATCCAAAAGAATAATATCATATTTTTCCCTCAGCCGGTTCAGCAAGGCCTCAAGACGCCCGCTCCTCAACAATTCAGCAGGATTGGGCGGCAGGGGACCGGCGGGTATAAAGTCTATTTTCTGTCCGGCCACGCCCTCATGGATAATCTCCTCCACCTCCGGTACCTTGCCCACGAGGTAGGCGCTTATCCCTTTCTTATCACCCTGAAGATCCAACTGACGGCTTAGCCCGCCCTTCCGCAGATCAAGGTCCAGGACAACCACCTTAGCGTCCGTGAAGGCCATGCTGATAGCCAGGTTGAGCGTGATAAACGTTTTGCCGGAGTTGGGGTTGGACGAAGTGACCTGGATGACATAGCCCGATCCTTCTTTTCCGCCTTTCAAAAACTCCAGGTTGTCCTGGATGATCTTAAAGGCCTCGTTTACGCTGCCGCGGTCGCCTTCCTTCACCACGATGTCCTTATCGTGCTCCTCCTTCTCAAAGGGGATTTCCCCCAATACTGGTATGTTCACGCCCTTTTTCAGTTCCTTTTTTGTGTATACATTGGTATTGAATAAGGAACCGGCATACAGCACACCCGCCGGCAATACCAATCCCAGCAGAAAGCTAATCATCATCACCTGCAGTTTTTTGGGCGCCACCGGCAATGAACTCCCGTTGGCCGGGTCCACAATGCGGCAGTTGCTCTGGGTGATGGACACCTGCAGTTCGTTCTCCTCTTTTTTGTTTAATAAAAACAGGTAAAGCTCCTGCTTAATCTTCTGGTCTCTTTCGATGCTGGTCACTAAGCGCTGCTGGGTGGGAATGGATTCAATCTTACGGATATTTTCCGACTGCTTTTCCTGCATATTCTTCACCTGGATACTGAGCCCGGCTATCACGTTGTCTAAGGCCTTGAGGATAGACAGGCGCATGGCGCCCAGGCTCACGTTGATGTCTTCCACCACGGGGTTGGTGACGCTGCTGTTTTCAATGAGTTTATTCCGCTTGATCAATGCGTTATTGTATTCCGTGATCTGCGCCTGAATACCGGCGTCCTGAATGCCGATGCTGGCCGGGATCAGCTCGCCCGACTGGTGCTCCTGCAGGTGCGTCTTGAGGTATTGGGCCATGTTCAACTGGTTCTCTACGCCGAGCGACATGCTTTCCAACTGACTGGTGGTTTCGAGGAAGACGCTGCTCACGGAACCGATATCCGTCAGCCGGTTCTTCTTCTTGTAGGCTTCAATCCGCTCGTCTATCCCGCTCAGCTCCGCCCCGATGATTTCGAGCCGCTCTTTGATAAACTTATCCGTATAAACGCCCACCTGGTTCTTATCGTCAATGGCGTCCGCCTTATATACTTCTATCAGGGTATTCAGCACGCTGTTGGCGCGGTTTAAGCTCTCGTCTTCTAAGGTCATTTTGATCAGTGAAGACTGCTTGGCTGCCAACTCCACCTGCACGTTCGACTGGTATCCGTTTGTTACTGCATCGAGGTTATTCTTTTGAATGGAAATCGGTTTCCCGATATATTCCGGAGAAAACAGGGAGGTGGTATTCAGCACCATTCTCCCCACGGGTGTGCTGACCGTGTCGCCGATGGTGATCGTCCGCTTTTCCGGCAACTCCCGGCTTCCCGACACGATATTGGAGATATCTACCCGGCGCTCATCCGTTATCACCGCCTTCAGGCTGATGGACTGTTCGGGCAGGGCATCGGGAAAGACCGCCCGCAGAGGCGTGGAGGTAAACATCTCGCGCTCCTTCAGTCCGTCCTTGATCTTATAGCTGTAGTCGAGCCGCAGTTGCTTCGCCACTTCATACATCAGGCGCTTGCTCTTGAAAAAGCCGATTTCATTTTCCACATTGCTCGTGCCCAACTGAAAAATATCCTGGAAAACCGAGGCATCTCCCACCCCGCTACCCTGCTTATCGTCTTTGATCAGCACCGTGGCCGAGCTCCGGTAGGTCTTGGGCGTCGTCCGGATATAGAGATAGCCCGCGAGGAGGCAGATAACCAGGGAGAGGATAAACCATTTCCAATTGCGCCTGAGGACACTGAACATTTCCGCGAAGGAAAAATTATCCTGCGCATCCTTTTCCTCAAAATCAAGCAGATCGAAGTCTTCCAATTTGTTTTTCTTCATAAAATTTTCCTGTACCAACTAAAGTTTTGTTATTTAAAAATCAATACCGCCAGCGAAATCAGGACAGACGTAATGGCTGCAAGCGTTCCGATAGATCGGTTTTGGTTGATCTCACTCTGGCCGGCCTTTACCTTATTGGGTTCAATATACACGATATCATTTTGCCGGAGATAATAATAGGGAGACTGAAAGATGGCAGCGCTCTTTAAATCAAGCATGGCGATGGACCTTTCCCCGTTTTCTTCGCGGATGACGCGCACGTTATCACGTTTGCCGTAAATGGTGAGGTCGCCCGCTTCACTGATGGCATCCAAAATACTAACCCGGTCGCTCTTCAGATTAAAGGATCCGGGCCGGTTCACTTCGCCTAAAACAGATACCCGGAAATTGAGAAACTGCACCGTTACCACCGGGTCTTTTACGTAGCCGCCGGCGATCAGTTGCTCCTTAATATAGGTTGCCAACTCCGAACGCGTCTTTCCCTGCACCGTTAGCGTACCCAACTGGGGAAAATCAATGTCCCCGGATTGATTGACGGTATAACCCAACACGTTTCCTGCACCTCCACCGCCTGTTCCCGGCCCGGCAAAATCGTAGCGTACGATGGGCAGATTGAACATCTGCACCAGCTCGGCATCCTTACTGTTTACCATGATGGAAAGCAGGTCATCGGGGCGGATCTTCAGTTCATAGTCCTGTTCAATTTTTTGATTAAAATGCTCACCGCTATCCTGGAAATAGGGTATTTTTTTTGACGCGGTGCATCCGGCTAACAGATATACCGTTAAATAAAGAAAGATTTCGGTTTTCAATCTTTTCATGGAAAATAGCAAAGTTTTATGGTTAGGATTTCACTCATGAGCAATAAAGAGAGCGAAAATAATGCAATTTATCCGCCGGCATTTCCTTTTTTCAGAGTTTGATGGCGGGAAAGCAGGAATCCGGGCGCTAACCTGTCAGGTCTTCCCTGGCCAAAAGCGAGGCGCTAACCTGTCAGGT
>JACFNM010000395.1 GCA_019454915.1 Chitinophagaceae bacterium | reverse complement strand
GTAACCTGAACGACGAAGGCAATGTGTATTCCGTTTCTACCAAAGAAAAAACCGGCATTATTCAAAAGACATTTAGTGAGCCTCCGCGACGCAATGATGCGCTGGTTTGGCAACTCAGGAACTTCATAGAAGACAGTAATTATAATGCTGCTTCAGCCCTGGTGCAAACCCTCAGGAGAGATGAGCTTTTTCCAAAACGTTTGAAGCCGGCACTGGAGGAAATGCACGCCTATTATTTTTATAAAAACAAAGTATGGGACAGCGCAGCCTATTTTCTCATTCCGGCATTAGAAAACACAAAAACACCGGATGAAAAAGCCAGAAGAGAATTTTTAATAGCGCAGTTGTACGGGTTGCAGAAGAATGTTAAGGAAGCCGAGTATTACTATGATCGTTGTATCAAACATGCGATAGATCCGGTGATGGAGGTATACGCCCGTCTGAACAAGATTAAGCTCACCCAGGGAGAACGGGGAGAAGAGGTGATTGAAGAGAATATTAACCAACTGCTTAAAATGGCCAGGAGAGATAAGTATTATAATTACCGCAATATCATTTATTATATGGCGGCCCAAATGGAGATGCAGCGGAATAATTATGAAGGAGCCAAAACCTGGTTGTTGCGCAGTGTAAAATATAATCCCGAAAACCTGGAGCAGCGAAATCGCTCCTATCTATATCTGGGCGACCTCGCTTTTGAGCAGAAGGAATATGAGGTGTCGTATGCGGCTTATGACAGCCTGGATCTGAGCAGTGGCGTGGTGAAGAACGGAGAGGCGCTGACGCTGAGAAAAAATATACTGGGGGGTATCGTCAAAAAACTGCATATAGTTCAGAAAGAAGACAGTTTGCAACATATTGCATCCTTGCCGGAAGAGGATAGGGATAAATATATCAAGGCGGCAGTGAAAAGATTGAGAAAGGAGAAAGGCTTGGCGGAAATGGAGTCTTTTTCTTCAAATTCCAATAATCCTTTTGCCAATGCGGTCAGTACGGATATATTCTCGGGTAACGAGTCCAAAGGTGATTGGTATTTTAACAATAACGGACTTAAATCACGCGGGTTCACCACCTTCCGTAATACCTGGGGGTCAAGACCCAATGTGGATAACTGGCGGAGAATGGCAGATGTATCTGGTCAGTCAAAATCTCCTGCGTTTACCCCACGGGATGCTGCTGTGGAAGAAAACACAGACGAAGCGGCAGGTCCGGAAGATATCAGCTATGAAGGATTAATGAAGACACTTCCGCTGACGCCGGAAGCCGTGAAAATATCGAACGACAGCATTCAGTCTGCCTTGTACGGATTGGGTGAATCTTTTAAGAATCAGTTGGAAGATTACGCCGAAGCAATAACGCATTACGAAAGTCTGCTGAACCGGTTTCCTGAAACCCGGTACCGGGAAGAAGCCATATTCTCGCTTTACTATTGCTATACGAAGTTGAATCTTCCCATTAAAGCGAAGCAATACCGGGAAATTCTCGCCCAGGTGGCGCCGCAAAGTCCTTACATTGAGTATATTGATGACCCGAAAGCTGTGGAGCAACGCAGGTCGAAGCTCAAGAACGAGGCTACCCGTAATTACGAACAGATCTATAATTTGTTCCTTGAGGGTAAATATGAAGAAGCGATTATTAAAAAAATTCAGACGGACAGCATATACGGAAATGCTTACTGGACGCAGCAATTGCTGTATATCGAATCCATTTATTACATAAAACAGCAGGATAATAACTCGGCTGTTCATGCGCTTCAAACGCTTATATCCATGGATCCGGGAACCCCGATTGCTGTCAAAGCAGCTACGCTGCTGGACGTATTGGAACGTCGCGAACAAATTGAGCATTACCTTACCAGGCTGAACATCACAAGAGCACAGGAAGATACTGTGGCGATTGTGGAAGCCACCCGGCCAGTGGAAGGTAAACGGGAAGAGGTGACATTGACCGCGCAACTCAAACCAAAAGAGCTGGAGATTCCGAAGACAGCCATCCAAAAACCCGTGGTGGATTCAACCGTATTTAACAAGCCCAAAGAGATTGCGCCAACCGGTTTTGTCTATAATCCGAACGCTGTACACGTGGTGGCCGTGGTGCTTCATAAAGTAGATGTCGTTTATGCTAATGAAGTCAAAAATGCGTTTACGCGCTACAACAGAGAATCATTCCGTAATTTGGATATTCAAATGGTACTGTTGCCCCTGGATGCTGATTACAGGCTATTGATCATGTCAGGTTTTACCGGTATACCGGATGCTTTGGAGTATATACAAAAGACAAAGCGCGTAGCCGGCACACAAATACTTCCTTGGTTGACCGCCGATAAATATTCCTTTGTGATAGTTTCGGAACAAAACTTAGAAGTGTTGAAGAACAATAAAGACTTTAACGGATATGACCGGTTTTTTGATGCCAATTATCCGGTGGAATGACTTGTTTGTTGGCTTGCCTGAAGGGAAGGGGTAATCCGGAGATACACGGATATGGAAAAAGGCTCCCGGAACTTTGAGAGATGTTTAAGCACGGAATTTGCCGTTAAATTTGTATTAGTATGAAATAACATTTAACCATATTAACGATAAGAATAACCCATGGTAAAACGAGTAAAATATTTGTGGAGATTTTTCTTTATAGGACTAGGAATAGCCGTTTTATTTATTCTGGCTATTTCCTGGGGCGTTTTTGGTAAGCTTCCTTCCCTGGCAGAACTGGAGAATCCTTCTATCCTTTCGGCTTCGGAAATATTCGCTTCGGATGGGCGGTTAATGGGTAAATACTATATAACACACATAACAAATGTTCAGTTTAGTGAAATATCGCCCAATGTGATCAATGCGCTGGTGGCCACTGAAGACGAGCGGTTTTATGCCCATTCGGGTATTGATCCGAAAAGTTTGGCGAGGGCGATCTTCTTTTTCGGTAGTGAAGGCGGCGCCAGTACCATCACGCAGCAACTGGCAAAAAATATGCTGGGTCAGGGAAGCAAGAATACCATTGCGCGGATTATTGAGAAGTTTAAGGAAATGATAGTGGCTATAAAGCTGGAGCGCAATTTTACCAAGGAAGAGATTCTTGCCTTGTATCTCAATACGGTGGAATACAGCGATCACGTGTATGGTATTCGAAACGCTGCCCGTACGTTTTTTCAAAAAGATGCCTCCCGCCTGGATGTGGCGGAATCGGCGGTATTGATTGGAATGCTGAAAGCGACGGGTATTTTTAATCCGCGAACCAACCCAAAACAGGCCATGGCGAGACGGAATACCGTGATTGATCAGATGGTTCGAAACAACTACCTGTCCGTTGACGAAGCTGCTAAAATCAAGCAGGAACCCATAAAGCTTGATTATGCGAAAATGACCTATAATTCAAATCTGGCTCCTTATTTCTTGGATGTATTGCGCAATGACATCCGGCAATGGTGTAAAGGACACAAAAATCCGAAAACGGGAGAGCCTTATAATATCTATAAGGATGGTTTAAAAATTTATACTACGATTGATCCGCGTATGCAATTGTATGCAGAGATGGCGGTGGCAAGGCATATGCCTAATCTCCAAAAAGTGTTTAATACTCAAAGAAATATTAAAGATGGAACTGTCTGGAAAACGAAAGACGGAAAGGCTGTTTTGGAAAGAGCGATGAAGTCCAGCGGACGCTGGGCCGAATTAGCCGACCAGGGGATGAAAGAGG
>JACFNM010000394.1 GCA_019454915.1 Chitinophagaceae bacterium | reverse complement strand
GATTACCTGGAACGTAAATTTATAAATCAGCGTCTATCCATTGCTCAGGATACGATAGCACCTTTCAAGTTTTTGCTTCCTTCCATTCTTTATTCAAAAAACGGTTCACCGGGGACGGCATATTTTTTTAAACCTTCCTCATTCAGATCTACTCCGATACCGGGCTTATTGGAAAGGGGCAGGTACCCATCAACAATAAAGGGTCCGCCAAATTTTACAATATCCCTCCATTTAGCCTGAGTATCACTCTGACTCTGCCATTCCAATATCTGAAAGTTGGGTACCGATGCACATACGTGAGCTGTAGCCATTGCCGCCATATAAGAAGATACCATATGAGGAGAGAAAGGAACATAATAAGTATTGGCTAAATTCGCTATCCTTTGACCTTCACCCAGACCTCCGCACTTTTGCAGATCTGGCATAATAATGTCCGTAGCTCCTTCCGAAAGCAGTCTCGCAAAGCCATACGTTAGATAAAGATTTTCGCCGGTACAGATCGGTGTACTCGTTTCCTGCGTAATGGTTTTATATACTTCCACATTATCCGCGGGAATCGGCTCCTCAAGCCACATCAGATTCAAAGGTTCCATCACTTTGGCGACTTTTCTTCCGGTGGGAGCGTCATACCTTCCATGCATGTCAACACAAATCTCAATCTTAGGGCCAACGGCTTTCCTCACCGCCGCAATGCTATTATACATTCTTTGCACTTCCTGATCATTGGCAGTCCAATTCCAGCGGTCAAACCTGTTGGGATCCCCTGCCCAATCTATATCAAACTTAATCGCTTTATATCCTTTGGAAACCGCTTCAACACCAACCTTGGCATATACATCCGGGGACGGATTGTTCACCGCATATAATTGCGTGTCGCAATACACCAAAATCTTATCCCTGAATTTACCGCCCAATAATTGATAGATAGGCAGACCAAGCGCCTTTCCGCACAAATCCCACATCGCCATATCAAAAGCGCTTAATACGGCAGGAAAAACACCCGACTGGGCGCCACCGAAAAAATTTCCTTTCCGGAATCCTTCAAAAATGACGTTCGGGTTTAACGGACTCTTTCCAACTAATTGCTCACCTAACAACTTCACGAGATAATAAGTACCTCTTACGGCATCTACGCCTTCTCCATATCCGACTATTCCCTGATTAGTCAATACCTTAAGAAATACCCCATGTCCATCCGACGCCGAGAGAACCTTCGTAATTTTCAGATCAGAGGGAGCTGAATATTTGGACGTATTATCGATTGCTTCTTCCAACACCTTACCGTAGTTTCCGGTTGCAAAGGATACAGAAGGAATCATTGAAGCCAACAATCCATTCCTGATAAAAGATCTTCTGGTTTTTGACATAAAAAAATTTAACTGATTTGAAAAATAGACAGGCAACACATATTATTAGCAGACCATTTTTCGGTATACTAAATATTACCAGGTTCTTTCTTTGAGAAAATCCTGTATTGTTTCCTTAGGAACCGGCAGTTCATTTATATGATCATTTAACCATTTGGAAAAATCTTTTTCAATCTGTTCCGACCACCTGGTATCAATTTGGCCTGCTGTATAGATTCGTTCCCTTAACCGCTGATGTCCGAACATATCTCTCAGCCGGATGATTTCCGATGTCACTACCACTTTCTCTGCCAGTTGGGGAGGAATAAAAACAACAACACCCATTTTACCCAGCACAACATCGCCCGGAATAACGGTCACATTCCTGATTTTTGTGGGTCTGTTAATACCCATAATCATAGTTGTTAAATCCCGGTTGGCGCCCGAACCCGGATTGTGGTAGGAAGGGTCATAGCTGGTATAGAATGCTGTAAAGCCCTTTATCTCTTCCAGCCCTTCAATATCTCTCAAAGCTCCGTCATACACGATACCATTTCCGGAGTTGGAAAAAATGGCGGTACCCACATTATCACCAATGGTAGGCCCGTTGCGTTTAGCCCCAAACTGATCGACCACATAAACATCCCTTTTCTTCAACATTTCAACAGCCCATACGTTCTGTGCCTTTCTGCCCTCTTTTTTCCCAATGGAATCAACAACACTCCAAATATCGGGTCGTCCGGGCATAAAGGTTGTCGTAACCGCTCTGCCAACCAATACACTATCCGGATGAATCACTTTCCAGTCTTCAGCGATCTGATACTTAAATCCTGCATTCACCAGCACTGCCCATGCTTCCTCCACGCTTACATATTTCATCCGGTCTAAAATATTATCTGAAACTTTCGGCCTTCCATCCGGAAACCGCTCTCCATGCCAATGAGATGTCAGGGTAATCAGTTCGTCCCTGCTGATCTGAACATGTTGTCCTTCAACGGCTGTCAGGCTGAAGCTAAAACCCAAAATCAAAACAATAATGAATTTTAATACCGGCATTACGTGCTTTGTTTAATGGATGAATAATGAATTCCTCTGTTTGACCTCCTTAAAGTTAGTTTCTTTTTCTTTATCCGGATAGGAGAAGAAACAGTTTTTGTGCACTTGCACATGGCACTAAAGGTTTACCCGGGATGAGATTTCTTCCGTATACTCAATCTATATAGAGCTGTTACCTCCCTGACATACACATTTCTTAACTTCAATTGGCTAATTCTGTATTTTTACCAAAGGCATTAGGTTGTACCTGAAGCCGGCCCCGGTAAAATAGTTTGAAATAAAAATTATAAGCCATGAAAAAGATTTTCCTTTCGGCACTTTTATTAATCAATACGCTCCTCATTTATGCCCAACAGGCTTGGGAGAAGGATTTTACAAAACCTGAAGCAACCGAAATAAATGAACCTAAGCCTAAAATAGTTCGTGGTAGCTTTAATGGCGCTCCGCCTTCTGATGCCATTATTCTGTTTAATGGTGAAAACATGGATAACTGGGTAATGAAAAAGGATGGCAGTCCCTCCCAATGGGTTTTAAAAAATGGCGTCATGACGGCCAAACTGGGCACAGGAGACATTCAGAGCAAACAAAAGTTTGGTAACTTTCAATTACATATTGAATTCAAAATTCCTGAAGATGCTCCCCGAAGCGGTGACCGGAATAATTCAGGAAACAGCGGTGTATTTCTGCAGGAACGTTACGAATTGCAAATCTTCGACTCCTACCAGAACGAAACCCCGCTTTATGCAAACGGACAGATGGGAAGTATATACAAACAGGTCATTCCTATGGCCAATGCTTCCAGTAAGCCGGGCGAATGGAATGTATTCGATGTGTATTATACCCAGCCTCAATTCAGAAGTAACGGCTCAGTCGAAACTCCGGCGTATGTCACATTAGTTCACAATGGTGTTTTAACGCTGAACCACTTTGAAATACAGGGCTCGTCCAAATATATTGGCATCCCCTATTACGAGCCTCATGGTAAAGGAGCAATCAGGCTACAGGAGCACGGTAGTGAAGTGAGTTTTCGCAATATATGGGTCAGGGAATTTTAAGGGAATACCTGAGACAGATTGGTTAAGGAAAAGAATTTGCGTACTTGCGGATGACACAATATGGTAAGCACTGCTATGAACGGAGATGTATAAATATGCAATAATATCATTGTGATTGGCCTATCCCCGTGCTTTGTAATCAGGAATATTATTTTGTATAAAAGCAATTAAGAAAAGTTGGTAAAATCTTTACCTTTAGCAAATCAAAACTCTTAAAAGAAGCATAACCCGGCGGGTTA
>JACFNM010000393.1 GCA_019454915.1 Chitinophagaceae bacterium | reverse complement strand
ATTTTCGGATATAGTAGTGGCAAGCGCTCCTAATAATCCCAAAAACTGCGAACTACAAAGCTTCACTTCATTTCCGAGAAGACGATAGTCTGTACATATACTTCCGCCGGAGCAGATCCAGCCCGTACTATTGTCAGCAGCCGGAATTGGTTTTAATAATGAAAAAACAGGGTTCAACAAGTCTGCCAACTCGGCAATCTGCCGGGTATCCTTACATCTCCTGGTCATCTCTACAAATGACTGCAATCCTCCGATCTGAACGTCGTATAAAACATAGACATCACCATCCTGAAATAACCTCCTCTTGATTTCCGAAGCAAAATAATCACGATAATAGTTGTTCCATGCATAGAGCACTTCATCATGTATGTTACCCCGTTTTGAAAAATCAAATTTATCCTGCGATGAAGCCGGTTGAATACATACACCTGAAAGCGCTGCGAAAGCTAAAATATAAATTACCAGTTTTTTCATTTTCCCGTTTTTACCTTCGATGATCAATTTTCAGCGTCATGCTTTTGTAGACAACCCATCTATTATGTCGCTGGACGTTACAGAATACTGACCGAACATTTCAAAGAACAAAATAGCACCCTCCGTTTGTCCTAATGATGCATGTGTGTACCTCGATTCCATCCCCGTTGTGCAATCACGTACCAGGATCGTTTGATATCCCCTGTCATTACACATTTGAAGCATCCCATAATCCCTGGTGACGACGCAGGCATTCGTGTTGAAACCGGCATATAGCAAAAAAAGAATACCCTTTTGTTTGCAATAGCGGTGCAGTTCTTCTCCGGTAGCTATTACGGCTTCTTTACCAACAGGTAGTATTTTAGGATGAAAAGTAAGTGGCGGAAGGCTTAGGCGCTCTGCCTCTCTTGGCTCAACCGGGCGACGGTATGACTGGTAAGGCCCGCTCAAACTCCTGAATGCTGCCGGCGGCCAGGTATCGCGCTTTGTATTCATTTCGGATGCCGGCACCAGTTTTACCC
Organism: Chitinophagaceae bacterium; assembly: GCA_019454915.1. Lineage (GTDB taxonomy): Bacteria > Bacteroidota > Bacteroidia > Chitinophagales > Chitinophagaceae > Agriterribacter. The sequence continues at coordinate 2,707 of JACFNM010000393.1, read as the reverse complement.
AATTAGGGTGCAATTGTGCCACCGGAGGGGAAGGAGCATGAATAACCTGCAGGCCGGATCGCCGGCAGGCGGATATCAAAGGTACCAGGTTGTTGTTGATGATCACTTCGGCACGTGCTTCCGTGTCTTTGATATAGTGCCGCTGCCAAACATCAACCAAAACAAGCGCTGCCTGTGCAACAGGAATATTCCAGCTGAGGGTGGCGTAATCTGTATTGGTTTCCAACCATTCCACTCCGGGATCTACATGCCATCGGTAATAGCGAGGGTGTACCGACAGGGTATTGGCTGCCGGTGCGGATTCTGTTTCAGCAAACTGGGATGGTGCAATACTTGTGCCCAGGATCGTACCCAATCCTCCCAGGGAAGTCTTTTTTAAAAATTCGCGTCTTGAATTATCTTGTTTTTCCATCATCGGAAGTTATTTAGTTACAGGTTTCGGATTTCGCCTCTCTCTTCACCTTCTCATTGATGAGAGATCGTTCAACAGCTTTCTTTTATGGAGGCGGCACATTCCATAAGGCATTTGATATAATCCTGAATGACGCCCCTTCTTCAAAATCATAAATATATTTTTTTGCCGGCACATTTTTACCGGAACTTCCACTTTTTATTTCACTTACAAATGTTACCGGGCCGCAAAATATCCTGGTCAGCTTCCCCTCTTTTTTAATATCATGGATCCGGTAACTTGCATCCCGCTCTCCGGTTGTTTCAATAATGATCTGTTGCCCTACTGAACTGTTGCCAATGGGTTGCTTTGACTCCACCAACAGCCAGCCTTCACCGCTGAATCCCTTATCCATCTGTACTACCTTGCCTTCTATTGCACCACCGGATCTCAGTTTCATTTTACCATAGGTGAGTGATGAGCCGTTGATCAGTATCCCTTTCTTTGCTTTACTATCTTTTTCTTCTATGTAGCCGATCGTTCCGTTCATTACCATACCATTAGGCAGCTTTACCGAATGGTTTGATGAGGGATTGTATAACAGGTAATCTATGCGCCCATCTGTTTTCTCCACCTTAATGATAATAGATTCTCCATCGCCGTTATCTAATCGCTGAACAGACTTAATAAAAGGCCTGCCCCGGTAAGGTTCCAAAACAGAAACGAAAGCGCTGTTCAGATCTGTGCCCGAACGGTGCATCAGCATATAGTTGAGCGTTTTGGGATTCCCCGGCTTGTTTTGGGGAGGATCACCGTCTGCCAGTGCTACGTCGCTACACGAAGTCATGGCGTGCATACGGAGATGAATATCATCTTTATCTGTTATGCCCCGGTATCCTTCCTCTGCCTTCCAATCCACCACGAAAGCCGAAGGAGGAGCCGTATCTTTTTTCACATGGTATAAAAAAGAATACCCCTCAGGAAAGCCTGATGCTTTGGCGCCCTTTGGAATGTCCTCACCGGCATAAGTGCCTTTCTCCTGCGCCTGTAACTGCAGCCCGTTAGTGGTAACCGTGCCAGGCGGACCATGAAAACTGAAAACATGATCATGACCTCCTTTTACCCGAAAGATATCTATAACATACGCGTTGCTGTCGGTGCTGCTTTCACCGGAACCCCCTACCAGGAACATTGTACGGCTATATTCTTTTATACCGGGATAAGCCGCTTTCCCGTCCAGTTCAAACGCACCAAAACCATTGAGCTGCGTAAAGAGCCGGGTATGACCGCCCCATACAAAGGCCTGCGGCTGCTGATCAACCATAACGGTATTATGAGAAATGGTGCTTTTCGTCCATTCCATCGTACTGGGTATAGTAGTGGCAAATTCGGGATAGCCCTGGTCGGGAGCCAGCCAGCGCCCGAAAGCAAACAGGTCGAAATTGAGCAGGTCGCGGTGCGCATGCATTTTAGTACGGCCGTAATTATTAGCCAGGGCAATGCCGGATGAAGAAGTACCTGATTCAAGTAAGGCAAGGCCAAAGCCACTCATAAGATATCCACCTGTTGGCCGCGGCCCCGCCCTTTCACCAATTTCCTGTATCTCGCGGTTCACGGCTTCCGGATCTTTGGAAAAGATATCTATGGCAAGTCCTTTCGCCGAATTGCCATTAGCGCGATAGGCAGCAACAGCAATAGCCGGGTCGCGGGTATAGCGGTAACCCAAAGCCATAAATGCAGGATCGGCAGCCTGCATAGTTACTAGCCCGGTTGAACCGGCATCTCCGATATTAGGAATTGCTTTGCCCAGGACAGCCATGCGATAGGCAGCGGTGTAGGCATTCTTAAACTGCGGAAAATCACGGAAAATATTGTGTTTGATATAACCGGCATAATCCATTAGAAGAGCGGCCAAAACAGACACCTGTCTTCCCCAGATAAAGGCATAATTCGGCGCACCTTCGTCGGAAGTACCATCCCGGTCAAAGCGATTGATCATTAAATCCGTAATCGCCCCGCCATCGGGCGCAAACACCCAGTCGAGCCATTGTGCGGTTAAAGGATCTGTATGTAATGCAATAGCGCATGTTGCCGCCGTAAGCTGGTGCATACCCTGGTTGCCGCGGATCTGCTTATTAAGCACCGCCTGAAATGCAGTTTTCAGTATGCCATCATCTACATTAGCGACAAACAGCTCCCGTGTGCCTTTGAGTTTGGGTAACCTGTATTTTTCCGACTGATGCTTCAGGAATGCATACAGTGCAGGATCATTTTGAGTACCGCTTAATATTTTATCATACGCTTCTGCCAGTGTTT
>JACFNM010000392.1 GCA_019454915.1 Chitinophagaceae bacterium | reverse complement strand
AATACAGCCAGGCACCGGGCTGTGGAATTGGCGAAAGATGAGCATTTACCCCAAGACCAGCGGGCGATCGCGATAGATTTTCTGTCCCTGCAAAATCCCCAACCATACGCTGCCTGGCTCAAGGCCCTGGTTACACCGAAAGAACCGCTGCAGGTTCAACTGGCAGCCTTAAATGCGTTGAAGGTAATCCCGGGAACAGAGATAAGCAAGTATCTCCTGAATAACTGGCAGACGTTACCTCCCGGTGTAATAACGGCTGCAGTGAATACATTGATGACTTCAGAAGACAGAATCAACCTCCTGTTGGAGGCTATTGAAAAGAAGCAGATAAGTCTTTCCGATATTGATTGGGTTCAGAGCGTAAGGCTGCGATCTTCTGCTAATATGAAAATCCGTGCGTGGGCGAGAGAACTTTTTTCCAGGAAAGAAGCCGGACTAAAAAACCTGCTTCAGGAATATCAGGCAGCGCTTTCATTAAAGGGTAATGCCGAAAGGGGAAAACAGATTTTTCAGCAGAACTGCGCGGTTTGTCACCAGATTGAAGGAAAGTTGGGCAGAGCCTTTGGTCCTGATTTGGGAACAGTACATGCCTGGGCTCAGGCAGATATTATGACAAATATCCTGGATCCCAATCAATCAATCGCACATGGGTACGATACCTGGGAGATTACTGCCAACAACGGAGAATCTGTCCAGGGGGTTGTTTCCTCAGAATCACCTACCTCCATTACTGTCAATGACGCGAACGGCCAAAGCAGAAGTATTTCAAGACTGGATATTCAGTCTATGAAAGCATTGAACATTTCAGCAATGCCGGCCGGGTGGGAAGACAAGATCACAAAACAGCAAATGGCTGATCTGATTACCTTTTTAAAGTTTGGTGAATAAGAATATCATCCATGTGTTAATTATTATTCCTATACGACTTTTTTATAGAACAGTTGGTTTTCTTATTTACGCTGGTGAAGCAAAAACCTATTGATTCTATCGTTCGGTGATAAAACTATTTATATATGGAAGAACATTACTCACGCCGTGATTTTATTACGAAAGCCGGCGTATTCGTAGCCGGGACTGCTTTACATGTTGATAGATTTTCTGAAATAACCCGGAGAAAAGAAGAGCCGATTATTGACATCCATCAGCATATCTATTATAACGCCCGAAATGACGAGGAGATGATTACTCATCAGAAAGCGATGAGTATTAAAACCACTATACTTTTGCCGGCTGGAAGACCCGTGAATTTAGTATCTACCCATCTGGGCGTTTCTGACGGATTCGTAAGTAAGTACGGCCGTGTTGGAGGGAATGCGGAAACTTATCTTTTTGCAAAAGAGCACAGGAAGTCATTCCGGTTCGGGGCCAATGCAGTACCCGATTTGCCTGATGCTATTCCGGAGATTGAAAAATACCTGAAGTTAGGCGCAGTTGTCATCGGCGAATTGAAGTTCAGCGTGGATTGTGATTCTGAAGGTATGCAAAAGATTTATCAGTTGGCGGATACCTATGATGTACCGGTGCTTATGCACTGGCAACATGGCATGTATAATTATGGGTTTGACAGATTTTACAAGATGCTTGAAAAGTATCCGCGCGTAAAATTTATCGGCCATGCACAAACCTGGTGGGCGAATATTGATAAGCATCATGAGGATCAATCGGTGCTTTATCCAAGAGGCCCGGTTACGCCCGGCGGGATCACAGACCGTTATTTAAGTGATTATCCCAACATGTATGGTGATCTTTCGGCTGGATCGGGATTGAATGCATTAACCCGTGATGAAACACACGCAAAACAATTTCTCGAAAAGCATCAGGATAAACTAATCTATGGGAGTGATTGTGATGACAAAAGTGGGCTGGTTTCTTCGGGAGAGTGTTCGGGAGCGCTGGATATTGCTGAAATCAGGAAGTTGGTACCCGATGTGAAAATCCAACGGAAATTATTCTATGAAAATGCAAAACGCGTATTTCGCATTTGAAGTAACTGAATCGGAAATAAAATGCGAATCTTGTAAGAAAGCAAAACCAATATCGCATGCCGGATAAAAAGAATTATTCATCATCTGTCATCTCAAAGAGGAGGATGCATCATGCAATCCGCTTAGTTGTTTCTACACTTTTCTTATCGGTAATCTTCCTCTTTTTCGGAACCGGAGTAATCGCTTCGGACATGCTTAAAGAAAACCAACTGTTGGTAGGTGTTGCCCGCAAGAATATTACTCCGGATAAAAGAATTAAGAATTGGGTTACGGGAAAGCCATATACCGGTGTGGAAGATTCTATTTATGTCAGGGCATTGGTCCTGGGAGATGGACAGGATAAGATAGTAATCATCAACTGGAGTCTGGTGGACGCAGGAGAGTCGGCAACAGATGAGGTGAGAAAGAAAATCTCCGCAGAACTAAATATACCAGCACACCATATTCTGGTAAATGCTTCTCATAATCATTCAGCTCCGTGGACGCCCGTCTATCAGGCGGGCTACCGGGGAAAAGAACGGGATACCTGGTGGGCTATCCGGTATATGCCTCCGCAGAATGATGATCCTTATTTTAAAGCATGGATGAAGTTTTTGATTAACCAAACGGCCGCGGCGGCTAAAGAAGCATCACAAAATTTACAGCCTGCCACGCTGTGGATAGGTCGTGTAAATGCCTCCCGGTATATGTACAACAGAAGACCACGTCAGCCGAAATGGGGATTAGAGGAATCAAATGTACCCAAGGGATATGGTTTTTCTCACCCCGACTATAACCCGGATGTGCTGGTGGGTGGAGCTGCGTTCGGGCCAATGGATCGGACAATGACCCTGCTTAGTTTCCGTGATGCACATCATAATCCGATTGTTTCTGTTTTTCATCTCGCCGTTCACGCAGTATCTATATATCCCTATTCGGAGGCGATATCCGGCGACTGGCCCGAAGAGGCTTCCAAACGAATTGGTGAAACAATTGGTGGGGAGGCTGTTTTCCTACAGGGTAATGCGGGCGATATTGTACCGTGGAGACGCGGAAGAGTGGCGGTTACTGAGATGGGAGCAGGCTTAGCCGAATTGGCCTCAGCAGCTTACCGTTTCAGTGCAAAACTCAAACCCGCATCATTAATTGCCACGCGTTCAATGGTGAAACTCCCACTATCTGAAAGAGGAAAGGAGCGGACAGGACTCGATTCTGTAAATGCTGAAGTGCAGTTGATTACTTATGGCTCATTGGCGATTGTGACATTACCGGGTGAGCCCCTGACGGGATTGGGCAATGCAATTCGCGCACGGTCTCCCTTTCCACAGACATTGGTGTTAGGCTACTCCAATGGGAATGGTGTTCATTATGTCTCTTTACCCGACGAAAAACCATTTGGAGGTTATGAAGTGGAAACGGGTACTTCGGGCACGGAGTGTGCAGGGAGAGTATTGGAAGAAGAAGCGGTCCGGATGCTTAATGAAGCGATAGGCCGGATAAATCATGAGCACGATGCAAAGAAATAATCGAATCATTTTCCATCAATAAAACAAAGGGGCTATGATGTTCATCTACCGACGCACAAATATTTTTATTTATGTTTTAGCAATTCTTATTTCGAATTTGTTCTGCCTAGCCGGAAAGGCGAACGGATTATCAGGTACGCATCTATCATCTTTAAAACCGGCCGCGCATATTGTTTTTCTGGTAAGTAAGGATCCGTTGAATTATGAGGCTGATAAAA
>JACFNM010000391.1 GCA_019454915.1 Chitinophagaceae bacterium | reverse complement strand
TTATAAGGAGGAATTCTTGTTCCAGACTGGAGGGCCTGTTGGATAGCATTGGCGTTGGGAACGGTTATTTTTAAAATTTGAAGCCGGTAGGTTTGCTGATTTTTTAATGTAGGTACATCAAAGGAAATCAAATCGGTTGATGCGTTATACACGATGTCCCGGTCTATATGGTCTCCTCCGTTCGCCGGCGTAAACCGTGCCACAAAGCGGTGTGTGTAGGCCGGAATTGTTTCAACCTGTGCACCACTTCCTGTTTGCACTTCTGTTTGCGTATTGAAAAGATAATCCTGCCGCCTGATTTTGACATACGCCTTATCGCCTGATTTTAATTCTCCCTGCAGGTAATGCGCCTGGCCAATCAAAGGATAAGACCTGACAACATTCCCTTCCAAAATATGGTCGGGACGTTCGCCTGTGATAAAATGAAGTTCCCTGACTTCTTTTGCTAATTTACCATCCTTCATTACATCAATGCTTCTGCCGTCCGGTAAAAATTCTTTTACCCGCAATTCTATAGTTGCTGTATAGTTCGTCTCAGGATCCATCGCTTCATTCAGACTGAGTACTGCTAAATAATTCTGGTCAGTAACATACCAGTTGTCGCCGGACACACTTGTATTTCCTTTTTTCAGGTTGAAATCAAAAACATAAGGCCTGAACCGCCGTATGACCGGCTCTCCGCTGCTTTCTTCTTCTATTTCCAAAACCTGGTTAACAGGGAAATTGAATGCTGTAACCACATCGCTGAATACATTGGCGGGGTCGGAATTATCAGACATCTTCATCTCGTTGATAAACGACAATCCTGCAAGCGGGTCATTGGAAACGACGGTACATTTTTGTCCGAATTCCATATTGAAATTACAACGTCCGGTAACAGCGCCTTCTAAAATTGAATATTGAAAAGCCGCCCTTCCCTGAAAGTAGTTGGGGTTAGGAAGTTTTGCCGTCATGGCAATGGCTGCCCTGGCATTGAGGATGCTGAAATTTCCTTTGACAAAGAAGAGGTCAACCGCGATGCCGATATCACCCTCTATTCCTGCAAAGGCCTGCCCTTGTGCATACCAGCCATTGATACCTGGCGCGGTACCGGTCTCAGCACAAACCCGGCTGTCGTTTTGAGAAATATTTGCATCAAAACCCAATACTAATCTGAGCTTTGCATAAAACATAAGGAAGTTGAACTGCGTACTCAGGTCGAAGCTGGTTCCGAAAGCAAATCCTTGTCCGGAACTCATGACTGCATTGCTTCGCACCCTATTGTTGATGTTTGTTAACTGATTTTCCAATTGCGAAGGCTCATTCAGCACACTGCTGATAAACTCAGGCAGCGGTGGTAAATCGGCAGGAATACCATGCCCTACCATAATGTAAGAACTGGCATCTAACGTAAGCCCCGGAATGTCTATCAACAACCCGCTTCGCTGGTCGAGCGGCCTGTCCTTGCCCATATAAAACCACCATTGCCCTGCATTGGCTCCGCTTATACCGGCGTATAATTCTGAAGATACCAATTTGTTGTTTTCTCCTTTTCCTTTTATCACATCTCTGATATTGAGAAAGACATCAAAAGTCCCTTGTACGTATTCCGCTTCCGGTGTGTTGTAATAACCAAAAACAACATTAGCCCTGATTGGCGGAGCATCTGCCCTTTCAGTCAGTTGATTCATGATATAACCGTTGCCTGCAAACTGAATCGTCTCCAATCCACCGCTTGTGCTGAATTGCGCCAACAGGGTAACGTCCATATTGAAAACATCTGCATTGGGTTGGGTTCCTAACAAGACGGTTGCCATCAATCCTAAACCAGTGGTTTCACTGGGTACATAAGTTGCCGTTGAATTACCGCCATCGGATGGGGCAGATTGTGTGGTCTGCGCTTGTGAAGCCAATGGTTTGGTGTTCATCTTCATGTGATAATAAGCGCCTCCCCCAAATCCGTAAATGGCAAATCCGCTGAATATCGTTATGCCCGGATTGATTTTTATCAGACCATCCACATACCAGTAATCATAATAGGAACCGGGATTGGCTGCACTACCCACATTTCCGAAGCGTGCTTCTAATTTTCCGGTAATGCCCATCGGAAGGGTAGCGGTAATTTTTCCGAAAGTGCCGTTTCCGAAAGTAGGATGGTCTTTATAGAATTGCAGTTGGCCATCTAACTCGAATCCGTTGAACTCACAGGCGATTCCTATCTCTTTCACGTCCACACCTACGATACTGAAATCAAGTGGGGACAAACTCATCTGTCCGACAATGTCCATTCCGAAACTGGCTTTAAAGCCCAAATCAGAAAGGGTGAGTTCGGTGGTAAACCCTAATCGCGGCTGTATGGCGCCACCTGCCCCCGTACCCATGTTCATGGAAATATCTGTAATGTTGAGCGGGAAGCCGCCGGCGGTATGTTGGGGCGAAGCAAAAGAAAATACCATTTGCCCGTCACTCTCTGTTCTGTTGGCGCGGCTGAATTTGAAGAACCGCGGGTCTTCCGTATCGAAAGCAAAGTTTTCAAATTTAATGCCTTTCATACTCAATCCGGGTACTTCACTGATGTCATCGCTCAATCCGATTTCTCCATTCAATGCACCCTCAAATCTTGCTGCGTTGCTACGGGCTGTACTGATGCTGAAACGGATAAATGAAGACCGGTCTAATTTCATCTTCGCCTGCCATAGTTTCATTTTAAGGTCTTTGTCGCTGGGTACATTTATCAGGAAATCATATTCCACTTTTCCATCTACCCCAACGGCCAGGTTCGAAGAGTAATCTAATCTGCTGCTATCGGTAAAGAAAGGTGCGCCCATGGAACCCGCTAAGCGGCCGGAAACAGACCGGGTTTGCATGATGCCCAACCTGACGGTATCAAGACTGATTCTCCATCCGCTTTCTGAAGCTTCTGCCACGTTATTGGCTTCAATAAATCCGGTGAATCCGGTTTTGTCAACCAAAATATCCGTTGTTTGAAAAGACTTTCTTCTTGCCGAAGTATTATCGCCATCTGTCAATGCTTTGGGAATGTTTACCCGTAGTGTTTTCAGATAGAAACCCTGCCAGGTGTTTCTCAGGCGCTCATCACTTCCGCTGCCCAACAGGGAGAAATCATATCCCGAAGGGAAGTGCATGTTTGCATCGTTTTTGCCATCCGAAAAATCAAAGATGGCATCCACGACCCTGAATCCCCATCCGGGCAAACCGGTAAACTGGAATGATTTCGGGAATGAAATATTGCCGATAAATCCCCATTCTTCACCAGCCGCACGTCTTGTTCTGTCTAAAGCAATCGCCATAAAACCGGATACCCTGCCGGCAGTTTCTATTTCGCCGGTTTCTTCGTTTTCAGGAACAACGGCCTCCCGCGAGAACTTAACTTCCATGCCTAACGCCAGTGATTTGAAACCATTACAATCCCACGAAAGTTTGGTAACCTTATCTTCATCGGCGGTTGTGCTGCCATCCACACTTCTTCGCCCTTTAACAACAACATCGTATTCCTGGTCGCTGGCGCTGCCGATATCCAAATCGCGGTCTAAGGAGATCTCAAAGTCATCTTTAAAACCGCCTGGGCCAACGCAAACATTCGTAGAAAATACGACCGGATGTCCGGCAAATTCGCCGGGCATATTATAGCCCAGGGTAAATCTTGCTCTCGCATTGGTTGGAGAAAAATTGATGGTATCTATTTTGGCAATAATCTGATGTCCATCATTTTCCT
>JACFNM010000390.1 GCA_019454915.1 Chitinophagaceae bacterium | reverse complement strand
TCCCCGGTGGAGACAATCGTTATCGTTTGTTCGGGGAGGCTGACTTCTATTTCAGCCTTCGGATCCGACTCGATGGTTTTGAAAAGCTTATCCAGAAATGCCTCGCTTACCTGAACGGGAAGAATCCCCACATTTATGGCATTATTTCTGAAAATATCTGCAAAAAAGCTGGAAACAACACAACGAAAACCATAATCATAAATAGCCCAGGCTGCGTGTTCCCTGCTGCTTCCGCTCCCAAAATTTTTCCCTCCTACCAGAATCTTTCCGGAATACAGCGGGTTATTTAATACAAAATCCCGTTTCGGGGTATTGTCACGCTCATATCTCCAATCCCTGAAAAGATTATCTCCAAAGCCTTTTCGTTCTGTAGCTTTCAAAAAACGTGCGGGAATGATCTGGTCGGTATCTACATTTTCGGCAGGCATCGGAACCGCTGTGCTCCTCAGTACCGTAAACTTATCGTATGACATGTAATAAATTGATGTTTAAAATGGACAGTCTCTTTGTTTTACTATACTTATTGTACTAATTCAGAAATTCGCGTGGGTCTGTCACCTCGCCGGTGATGGCAGCCGCTGCCGCCACTAACGGGCTGGCCAACATCGTCCTGGAGCCGGGCCCCTGCCTCCCTTCAAAATTCCGGTTACTGGTGCTGACGGCATATTTACCCGAGGGAATCTTATCGTCATTCATGGCCAGACAGGCAGAACATCCGGGTTGCCTCAACTGGAATCCGGCTTCCAACAGAAGGTCCAGTATCCCTTCTTCCCTGATTTGCTGTTCAACTACATGAGAGCCGGGCACAATCCAGGCAGTTATATTATCCGCTTTCTTATGTCCTTTAATAATGGAGGCAAATGCACGGAAGTCTTCAATCCGTCCGTTGGTGCAGCTTCCTATGAATACGTAATCCACTTTTTTACCCAGCATCTTTTCATTTTCGTGAAAGCCCATGTAGTCAAGCGACTTTTCAAAACTGGCTTTGCTGCCTCCCGCCTGCTCAGCGGTGGGAATCTGTCGGGTGATCCCTATTCCCATACCCGGATTGGTTCCGTAAGTAATCATCGGTTCTATGTCTCCCGCGTCAAAATGATATTCCTTGTCAAACGCCGCGCCTTCATCAGTTTTCAAAGTCTTCCAGACAGCAAGATGCTTTTCCCAGATTTCTCCTTTAGGCGCCTTTTCTCTCCCTTTGATATAGGCGAAGGTCGTTTCATCCGGTGCAATCATACCTCCTCTTGCTCCCATTTCTATGCTCATGTTGCAAACCGTCATTCTTCCTTCCATACTCATATTCTTGAAAACATCTCCGGCGTATTCAACAAAATAACCGGTTGCTCCCGCGGCCGTCAACTGCGAAATGATATACAAAATCACATCCTTGGGGGTAACACCTTTGCCTAATTCTCCGTTGACACTAATCCGCATCTTTTTAGGCCTGGGCTGCATAATACACTGGGAGGAAAGCACCATTTCCACTTCGGAAGTTCCTATGCCAAAGGCAATACAGCCAAAAGCGCCGTGCGTGGAGGTATGCGAATCTCCACATACAATGGTCATACCCGGCAGCGTAATTCCATTTTCCGGTCCCACCACGTGTACAATACCATTCCGGGGATTTCCAAGCCCCCAGTGTGATATCCCGTATTTACCCGTATTGGATTCCAATGCAGCCAATTGCTTAGCCGAGAGCGGGTCCCGAACGGGAAGATGCTGATTGAGGGTCGGCGTATTATGGTCGGCGGTAGCATAGGTCCTTTCAGGGTACAATACCTTCAATCCACGACGCTCCATACTGAGAAACGCTACCGGGCTCGTTACTTCGTGAATAAAATGGCGGTCAATAAATAAAACATCGGGACCATCTTCTACTTTCTTAATAACATGAGCATCCCATACTTTATCAAATAATGTTGAAGGCATATGATTTGTTTTCGTCTTTTGTGATGAGAGCCGCAAATTTCTTAAATAATCACCAGATAATCAGGATTTGATAATCTTAATTTTTTATACGGGAACTAATCTCATTTTTGAGTTCCTGAGAATTATTCAGGACGCCATTATGCGTAGCTAACCATTTATTTTCTTTCAGAAGTAAAATATTAAATAAATATATCAATCATATGATAACCAATTATTCATAGATTTTTTATTGACTTATTTCTATCAGGATGATATCTTCGTCTTCGGTTTACCCATGATTGCGACCGGCTAATACGATTGAGTGCAGAAATTATATAGCTAAGGGCTTCCTACCACAGATTTATTGAATTTATTTTGTTGTTCCAACCCTGATTATCCTAATATTCTTGCTTTTTAATATTTTAAATTTTATAATAGATAAAGAATACAGCACACTAATAATCAATTTATTAAAAGCCAAACTTTATATTAGTTCATCAGAATCATAAAATTCAAATGAACCCGGCCGACAGAGCTATACCTGGCAAGATATAACTCCGCATGTTCAGAAAGCTGATGTCTGAAGAACGATGATAATACAGGAAAGCCTCTACCTGCCCTCCTCCTCTCTCCAGTCTTTTTGAAGGTCTTTGAGAAGATTTTTAATGTCTGCTCCTCCCTTAAAACTGACAATGAGCGTCACGATGATGTACCACAGAATTGTAAGAAAGCATACTATCGTCCAAACGGGATATTTTGTCATACCGATTTTTTAAAATATGGTTTAATCAGAGAGCCGGCCACCATCCCCAGTCCGGCCACGAGATAAGTCGCAATACCCGTTTTATAAGGTCCGATGGCGGCTGCAAATGACTGGGTAGATTCAAGCTGCTGCATAATTAAAAATGAAACAGGAATAACGGCGCCGGTAACAATGGCGGCAAAAGCGCCCCAATTGTTTGCCTTTTTCCAGTAACAGGCAGCAATCAGGATTACCGCCATACTGGAGAGGTAAATGGTTCCGGTAACCTCGAGGTAAACCCACAGGTCGTCCTGCAGCGGATACCAAAGTCCGTATAAAAGCAGAAATATACCTATACAAACGATTAGAATACGGTTCCAAAACAGCCCCTTCTTTTCCGACCACCGCCCTTTATGCAAGGGCATCATTAAATCATTATAGATCACCGACGACCAGGCAAGCATATAGGATGAGTTGGTGGACATATCGGCGGCGAGCATCGAGGCCACCAGCATGCCTATCAGTCCAACGGGAACCACCAGGGATAAGAACTGAGGCATGGCGAAAATAGCTTTCCCCTCATATCCGCTGCCTAAATAATAAAGCGCTCCCATGCCGAGGATGGCGGGCAAAATAAATCTTACCAGGAAAAAGGGGCTTGTGTACAGGTATATTTTCCGGCCGGTTCTGGAATCTTTGGATGCCAACACCCTCGAAATAACAGTCTGCCAGGTGAGCACAGCGGCAAAGGCCAGAAAAAAGTCAAATATGATCCTATCCAGGCCGTACTGCTTATTCAAAAATGGATTGAAAGCTCCCTCGCCCAAAGTCTGGTGCGCATAATCCATCAGCGGGGTCCAGCCAAACTGGAAAATAACCAGCAGCACCACGATAATCAGCCCCGCACTCATCACAATAAACTGAATATAATCCGTAACCAGCACCGACAGCATACCGCCGAGGATCGTGTATAGCGCTACCCCTCCCAAAACCAGCGTCATCACCACTTCTAAGTAACCATGATCAAAGCCGCATACAATAGAAAGGAAATCTCCCGCCTGGCGGAGGAATACG
>JACFNM010000389.1 GCA_019454915.1 Chitinophagaceae bacterium | reverse complement strand
ATTGGAATTACGTCCTACGCTGGTGATGTAGTTCTCTACTAATTGTTCGACCGGCAGCAGCTTCTGCCCGTCCGCTTTCCAGAACCAGCCACCCAGCCAGCCTGTTCGTAAGGAAAAATCAGCCTCACCGGGGCACCATATCCTGCCTTCCGGATCGCCGTTCATATGATCAACTTTAATAACGCCGGTGGCTGAACTGGTAGTATTGGCTCTGCTCCAATTAGGATAAGGAGCCAACCCTTTTTCATTACCTACCCAGCGAATAAGATTATTAGCGTCCGAAGGCCCCTGAAAAACAACGGCATCGGGTTGAAATTGCTTTAACAAAGGAGCCAGATCAGGCCCGCCTTCCTTAACCGGCAATACACCTCCATCAAACCATATTTCAAATAGTTCACCATAGTTGCTCCACAATTCTGTAAGCTGCTGTACCACTATCTTGTTATACGCCTGTTGTGTAAAAGGACCGCCCGGCTGCACCTTACCCGGATTATCAACATAACAATAACCATTAGCCGAAGTACTTGCGTAAATACCAGGTTCCAACCCATATTTTTTACAAGAGGCAATGAACTCGGTCACAATATCTCCTTTGCCGTCTCTCCAAGGACTATGCTTAACACTATATTCATGAGCTGCTGTTGGCCACAGGCTAAACCCAGAACAATGTTTGGCAACCAGCACCGCATATTTTGCACCTGCCGCTTTAGCCGCCAGTATCCACTGATCAGTATTTAACTTAGATGGATTGAAAACAGAAGCAGGAGGGTGTGTACCCCATTTTCGCCAATTATAATCCGGCACGTAATTCACTACATCAAGATGAAATATAGCGCCAATTTCCTTTTCTGCCCAATCAAGCTGCGCAGGGGAAGGGAATATATCTTTATGTGATTGTGCTGAACCAAGCACTGGTAACAATAGTAAAATAATAACAATCCGCATTATTGAGTATTTAATGTAATAAATAATTCGAATAATAAATAACCTCCGCACTCACCTCAACTGAATGGTTTGCCTCCTCCTATCCGGGGTGATCGCCCATAGAGTATTCAGTGGAACAGTCAGGGAATACTTTTGAATAACTTTCCGTTCCATCAGCAAATGTATTTCCGTATCAGCAGGTATAGCAGGATCAAAGCTGATAGTAATATTTTTACCCGCCATTGCACTCAGATCATATACGGCCATCTTCCAGGAACGCGCTGTTTTACTTGGCATACCTGATATGGCATAGCCTGCAAAAGCATTGATCGCAGATCTGCTGGTGCGTGAAGGAATAAGCGGCTGTCCGTTAACGGCCAGGCCGGGAAGAGCATCGTAAGCGATCACCTGCAGGTCGCAACGCGCTCCTGCATCTGCCGGCAAAGACATAGTGATGCTGCTGTCTGTCTTAACGATATCTTTTATCTCCGGCAGGTTTCCTGCAGCCGGTTTCCCGGCTTTTCCTTCGCTTATTTCAAAAGCCATGGTAGCATATCCGGGTATCTCAATTACCATTGGTTGACCTGATATAAAAGTTTTAGGGTATTCGTCCCTGTAGGGGAATATTACTTTTGCATGATAGCGTTTGGTTTTCTGCACGTGATATTTCACCGATTGATCAAACGGTATCCGTAATGTGGAAGTAGCCACACCGGGATTTCTGACTACCAATATGGCTTTATTGCCGTTCCAACCAATATATCCGTAAGGATTACCCTCATCCGGTCTTCCTCCCACAAAAACAGTATGGTCCAGATATTTTTCATTGGCAGCGGCCCAGTTATGGACGGTGCATAATGCTTTCCAGTGTTCAGGAGACATCACTTCAGGTGAGATATACCATTCCTTCAACAAAGTTCCTCTTGCATAATGCATCAATACATATTCCAGCCAGTCCTGCACAGTATCATCTTTGCTTTCCATCCTGCCGGTGCTGGTACGAATGATACCATGTGTCATCAACCTGGAAATAGGCACCAACGGTCTGTCTGCAGTATCTCCCCACATGCGCCAGATATAAGTGTCCCTGTCGGTAGTAGCCATTGCCCTCGATGAAATTTCCGGCCAGTTACCGTTCAGCCCGTCATCACCCGCAAGCATCCATAAGGCATCTGCATACATCAGCCACCAGGGAGAAAACCATACCCAGTTCGTAATGTTCTGGTAAATAGCAGGGTTTACTTTACGGGTTGCCATTAGTATTTCCAGCATGGCGTCAAGGTTAGTCTCATGCCCGTGGCGGTCCGTCGGAGGATGCCCGGCATTGTCATTCAAGTCAGACAACTGGTTAAAATCATGCTTAAAGTATACCAGTCCCGCCTCTTTGGCAAGGCTGGGCACCTGCCGCAACATTTCCTCTTTATACTTAGGATGCGAGAGAGAATAGTAACGAAAATAACGGGCAAAATAGCTGTTGGGCTTTGCCGGAAGATAACCGTGCTTTTCTCCCCAGGGCACCCCTGCATTTGTGCCGCCGATAGAAAGCCATAATCCAAAGCCGGTACCTTCCTGCTTCAGTTTCTCGCTCAATAGCTTCATATCAGCAATCCCATTGGGAAAATATTTGGGCGTCGGCTGCCATATAGATTCATGATCCTGCCAGCCGTTATCAGCTACCATGGCATCCATCTTGATACCGTAAGGAGCAACAGCTGACCTGAAAGCCCTGAAGATATCAATCAACGCATCTCCTTTCAGGTCCTTAGCCCTCGGCTCAAACCAGTTATTATAGTGAAGAAAAGAACGGGGGGCTTTCCAGATAGTGGCAAGATAATCCATAAAGCCGCTCTCCGCATTATCGCTGGGCTTACCTATACCCATAACCGAAATTTTGCTTTCAATGTAATATTTATCCTGTGCGCCTTCTTTCGCATATCCCGGGAAATGCATTAACCTTACCATTCCTGCAACCCCTTGCGGCTCAATATCCCGCTCTTCCAGGTCTATAAAACTATAATTGCCCACCATTTCATAATGACGGCTGTATGCCTTTGGCGTATTGCCATCCGTGTGGCGGCTATAGCCGGCGGGATATTCCAGTCCGGTAAACCATTTATCATTTATAAAAACAGGCTCACCCCTGCCGCCGCCGGATTCTTTTGCACGTGCAACAAAGCGCTCCACCTCGAGGCGGTCAACAACAGCAAGAGCATCAAATTGCAGTATAACTTTTTTCCGGATCACCTCATCCCCTTTCAATGCGGTATAGCATACTTCTACCGTTGCAGGATCATCATTAGTATAGTGTCTGTCGTGACGGCGCCCATAACGTATTGTAAGCATATTAGTATCGCCACGATGTTCCGCTACAGGCGTTCCTTCCACCCGGAAATCTTTTGCCGTGAGGGTGTGGTCATCCATTCCAAGGATATGAAACTCCTCACTCTGCATTTCCAGCCTGTCGGAGCCATCTGCCCTTGACACACTAACGGTAAGCCATACACTATCTAAATAACGTAGCGTCCTGCTTACTTTATCATTCTTAATAGCTATATCCTGGCCATAAGCAGGCCGGAAAGAAAAGACAAGCACGGTTTGCACGCAAGACAAAAAAGTATATTTCAAAGCATTCATACACGATATGTGAAAGATGCGGAAGATCATAGAGACTGCATTGTTTTGATGTTTTTTAATCCGGTCTGACAAACAAAACGCCAGACCGGTTCAAAACCAACTGCTGTATATTAATGCAACGTATCCGTCCGACCAATACCCTATTTTTTATTTGGCGTGTAAGTTTCAGTT
>JACFNM010000388.1 GCA_019454915.1 Chitinophagaceae bacterium | reverse complement strand
ATATAAGTTTGAGTACCTTGAAATGGTAGTTCTGTTCATCCCCTACCACATAAATGCTTTGGTCGTAGTGGTAGGCGTTAAATTTTTCCACGGCCAGGCCGATATCCTGCGTGATATACACGGCCGTACCGTCTTTTCGCTGAACTATCTTTTCGTCCAATCCGTCTGCCGTTAAATCCACCCACACGCTTCCGTCTTCTTTTTCGAAAAATACTCCCTTTTCAAGCCCCTCCTGTACCAGGCTTTTGCCCAGTAAATAGGTGTCGCTCTCATAGTACATTTTATCAAAGTCGCTGCCGATCCGCTTGTAAGTCACTTCAAACCCTTCATAAACCCATGCATTCATTTTTTTCCACAGGTCAATTATTTCGGGTTTTCCGGCTTCCCAGTCTATCAACATTTGCTGTGCAGCCCGCATAATAGGAGCCTCTTTCTCCGCCTCCTCCTCGCTCATCCCTTTTTCGACGAGTTCTTTTATTTCTTTCTTATGCTCTGTTCCGAAAAGGACATAATAATCTCCTACCAGATGGTCGCCTTTTTCACCGGTACTTTCGGGTGTGGCGCCGTTGGCAAACTTTTGCCATGCCACCATGCTCTTGCAGATATGGATGCCCCGGTCATTGGATATACAGGTTTTGATTACCTCGTAGCCCTCTGCCCTTAAGATCTCCGCAATACTCCAGCCAAGAAAATTATTTCTTAAATGGCCAAGATGCAAGGGTTTATTGGTGTTGGGGGAGGAGTATTCAACGACGATGACTTTTTTGTTCTGCTCTTTCTTTCCAAAAGATTGATTTTGATAGTGGTTATTCAGGACTTCCGTCCAATATTTGTCGGAAATATCGAGGTTCAGAAATCCTTTAATCACGTTAAAGGACGACACCAGCGATGGCTCGGTTTTCATCAGGTAATTGCCAAGTGACTCTCCCAACACTGCCGGAGAAAGCCTGAGCGGTTTGAGCAGGCTGAACAGGACAATCGTATAATCGCCTTCAAATTCGGGCTTAGTCTGGTTAACCTGGAAATCCTTTTCCTCAAAGGTCTGATGATACAAACTTGCCAGAGCTGCAATAACCGCTGATTGAATTTTTGATGTAACAGACATAAAGCCCCATGATTTTAAAGGATTGCAAAAATAAGGATATGTGGGTTTAATCGTTTTTTTATGTTATTTTGTAGATAGCCGCTAAATGCCGGAACAATCAAACATTACTGAAAATAGGGCGGGTAAACATTCGAATGTCATATGCAAATAGAAGAAGTCAATAACGCTGCTGCTAAAAAAGCTTTCCTGGATCTTCCCAGGAGGTTGTACAAGAATGACCCGAACTGGATATGCCCTCTCGATAAGGATATCGAAAGAATATTTAACCCGGATAAGAATAGCTTCTTCCAAAATGGGAAATGCACCCGTTGGATACTGAAGGATAAAGGCGGGAAGGTGATAGGCAGGATTGGCGCTTTTTTGAACTACCGTAAGGCATACCTGTCTGAATTGCCGGTTGGCGGATGCGGTTTTTTTGAATGCACGGATAACCAGGATGCTGCCGATTTATTGTTCGACACGGCTAAGGCATGGCTAAAGGAACTCGGTATGAAAGCCATGGACGGTCCCATTAACTTTGGCGAAAATGATATGTGGTGGGGGTTGTTAGTGGAAGGTTTTGCCGCTCCTTATTATGGGATGAATTATCACCAGCCGTATTACAAGAGGTTGTTTGAGCGGTATGGTTTTGTGCCTCTGTATGAGCAGATTTCCAATTCTATTGATATCCTGAAGCCTTTCCCGGAAAGATTTACAAAAATTGCCGAATGGGTGATCAGGAAGCCGGGCTATCATTTCGAACATCTGAAGAAGGAAGAGTTTGAACGGTTCTCTCATGATTTCAAAGAAATTTATAATGATGCATGGAAGGATTTTGAGAGTTTTACGCCGATTACAGATCTGACAATCAGAGAGACTTTCGAAAAAATGAAAATCATCATGGATGAGCGGCTGATATGGTTTTCCTATGTCAATGGAGAGCCGGCTTCGATGATAGTGATAGTACCGGATACCAACGAATTGATAAGGAATTTGAACGGGAAGCTGGGCGTGCTGGGCAAATTGAAGTTCCTGTATAATAAGAGCGTTCGCAAGAATAAACGAATGAGGGCAATTATTATGGGAACAAAAGCCAAGTTTCAGCGTCATGGACTGGAATCCGCGATGATCATCAAACTGAAGGAATATGTATTGCCCCTTGATCAATACAGAGAACTCGAACTTTCCTGGGTAGGCGACTTCAATACAAAAATGCTTGCATTACACGAAGCTACCGGCGCCACGTTCTCAAAAAAACATATCACCTACCGCTATACTTTTTAACAGAAATTATATGCTTCATTATCAGTCTGAGGCGCAGTTGAGCCCTGAGGAGTTTATAGATATTTTGCGCCGTTCAACCTTAGACGAACGACGTCCTGTAAATGATGTACGACGCATTGCCGCCATGCTTGCATATGCCAGTCTAATCATTACGGCAAGGGAAGATGGCAGGTTAATCGGTGTCGCCCGGTCGCTGACTGATTTTTCTTTTTGTACGTATTTGTCGGATTTAGCAGTAGACAGGGAATATCAACGCCAGGGAATTGGGAAAGAGCTGATCAGACGGACTTCGCTGGCAGCGCCAAGGGCCAAACTGATCCTTTTATCAGCGCCTGCTGCTGTTGATTATTATCCGCATATAGGCATGACCCGCCATGAACATTGCTATTATTTAGATGATGCGAATGAATTGAAGTAATCCGGACGATCAAATTATCTCATAGCTTCTCGCTGCTCCAGTGTCCTCCGATGGGCAATATGGTATACTGCTGGCCGGCGGCTTCCGCTTTCCTGGCAAAATCTTCAGGGTCGGCTGTATTAAAAGTGAACATATCATAGTGGCAGGGTATCACGTGTTGGATACCGGCTTTCCGGGCTAATCTCACCGCTTCTTCTGCATTGAGGTTACCGGCAACCCCTCTCGAAGGGTCGTTTCCGTTTATTGGCAATAAAGCGAGGTCAATTTGAAATGGCTTCAGGATATCTTCTAATCCGGGGTACCATAAGGTATCACCGCTGTGATAAATAGTGAACTTTCCAAACCGGATAATATAGCCCATGTACAGACATTCTCCTTTTTCGTTTCGTTCGGGAAGATTATGGGCGGCGGCTATCCCGTGATAAGTAAAGCCATCAATGGTGATGTGCTTTCCTTCATTTAAGCCTATAGGAAATGATAAGGGGCTATTAACTCTTTTTGTAACAAACTCCCTGTTTGCTTCGGGAATGATAAACCGGATGTTTGGATTATTATGGATGATGGGCATCAGCGTTTCTGCATCCAGATGGTCGGTATGATTATGGCTGGAACTTACGATAGAAATATCCGTTAATAAATGAGGGTCTGTCACCCGTTCGCTCATACGGATATGGGGTTTGGATGTGGCTGCGTATTTCCTGGTAAGTGAATCGGAAAGATAGGGGTCAATCAGGATCCTGGTTCCCTGCCATAGCAGAAGATACCCGCTCTGCCCCAACCACCATAGGTGAAAGCGTTCCCGATCGTTTTCATATGATTGAACCTGATTCATGAATTCCCGGTCTTTCACTACTGCTTTGATCATGGGTGATACTTAAAAATTGACCCAATATACAGAACAATCTATATTCGCGAATAGTATTATTGTGTCCGAAGGGTCTCCT
>JACFNM010000387.1 GCA_019454915.1 Chitinophagaceae bacterium | reverse complement strand
TCTTCCTGCACATCCGCATGGTTAACGATCTGCAATTGGTATCCCGAAATCTTAAAAAGATGTTGCTGCAATTCCGCTGCAGCGTATTGCTCTGTCCGGGAAGCATTGTTAGAAACAAATATTTTATAGTTGCTCTTACCCCCGTCAATTATATTATTTGACGAAGAACAGCCATAGATCCCAAGTAAAACAAAAAGAGAAAATATTATCCGGTTCATGTAAGAGGGAGAAACTTTTTTTTAAAACATACTGATTAACAATGCGTTTTCAATTTTTATTTTTTTTTAACAAATCGCTTGCTTTTCCTCATTATTTTCGTAAACACAATTTTTGTAATGCTATTGTTTAACTAAGTGAATGTAAACATTTATTAAAGTTATGTTAGCTTATTTTCTCCGCCCTGGCCAAAACAATTTCAGGGGCTTTTCGATTTCAGTTTTCTTTTCATTATTTTTTATTTTCGGAAGTTTTCCAACGGTTTTTGCCCAGCAGAAATCAACCTTCACGGCGCGGCTAATCAATATTGAGTCTGCGACAAAAGACCCCTTCCGGTTTAATACGTCCCTTCACAACGGAAGCGGACGTACCCAAACCTACCAGCTTCAGGCGAAAGCGCCCGATGGATGGATTGTCATCTTTCGGACGGAAGGCAGCCAGATAGCCGGATTGCGGCTTGATTCAGGCAGGACGCAGGAAATTTCGGTAGAAATTACTGCCACGCCTACGGCTAAACCGGATAAATACAATATACCTGTAACAGCCATAAGCGGAGACGAGAATCTAAGTGTTGATTTGGAAGCGGTGGTGAAAGGAAGCTATAGCCTGGAGCTCACTACGCCCACCGGAAGATTGAGCGACGATATTACGGAAGGAAGTTCTAAACAAATAGATCTCACCGTAAAAAATACGGGCACGCTTCCGCTGGATAAACTGGAGTTTACCTCGCAATCGCCCACCCAATGGAGCGCCACTTTTGAACCGGCGAATATCGAGCGACTGGACCCGGGACAAAGTCAGGATATAAAAGCTACGTTGAAAGTTCCGGACAAAACTATCGCCGGAGATTATATCACCACCTTTACGGCTAAGAATAATAACAGCACAGCCAATGCTGCTTTCCGCATGACAGTGAAAACATCTTTGCTTTCAGGTTGGTTAGGTATTCTGGTTATACTACTGGCCATTGGAATTATATATTACCTGATACGTAAATACGGAAGGAGATAATTAAACATGAACACTCCTATCATTGAACTGGAAGGATTGACGAAATACTACGGTTCCGTGAAGGCCGTTGACAATCTTGATTTAAAGATTGACAAGGGAGAGATATTCGGACTGTTGGGGCCCAATGGAGCGGGAAAGACTACCACTATTTTAATGATGCTGGGACTGGCGGAACCCACTTCAGGCAACGCCCGTGTATGTGGTATCAATGCCACCAGTGACCCTATAGAAGTAAAACGGCGAGTAGGTTACCTGCCTGACAGCGTCGGCTTTTACGACGGAATGACGGCGCTCGAAAACCTGCGGTATATAGGCCGGCTGAATGGCATTCCGGACGACGAACTGGAGGAGAGAGCTACTACGATGCTGGAGATCGTGGGACTTCAGAGCGAGATGCATAAAAAGACGGCCGCCTACTCAAGAGGGATGAAGCAACGGCTCGGCCTGGCGGATGTGCTGATCAAAAATCCGGAGGTGATCATTTTAGATGAGCCCACATTAGGTATTGACCCCAGCGGCGTAAGAGAATTTCTCAACCTGATACACCAGTTGAGTCGCCAGCAGGGATTGACTGTGCTGGTGTCCTCTCATCATTTGCACCAGGTGCAGCAGGTATGCGACCGGGTTGGTATTTTTGTAGAAGGTAAACTGCTCGTTCAGGGAGATATAGAAACACTCTCCCGTAATTTATTTGGCGAAGAGAATTATGTGGTGGTGGTGGATGTGAAGGAATCGCTTTCCGATGCCTGGGAACATCAGGAAGCGGCATTAAAACTAAGAGGCGTTCAGCATATTCAGGTCAATAATAACACGGTTGAGTTATCCTGCAATGAAGACGTAACGCCTGATATCGTTCGCTTTTTTGTTCAGAAGGGATTGAATATAACCGGGGTGCATAAAAAAGAGTTTGGGTTGGATGAAATTTATCATCGCTATTTTGAAAACAATCAAAAGAAGAATGTTTCGAATGGGAAATCCGATAGTGTATTTAAGAAATATTTTATCAGGAGAAACGGATAGAAACGTATCGTTAGCGCCTGCCGCAACTTCTCCTTTTTGGGTAATGGTACGCAAAGAAACCGGCGATCACATCCGGAGCTGGCGTTTCATCGTGATGCTGTCGCTTATTCTGCTTACTTTTTTTGGTTCCTTATATGTTTCGGTGGGTAATATCGCCAAAGCGGTTACTAACATTAAAGACCCCGACCATAATTTCGTTTACCTGAAATTACTCACCACTTCAGACGGCTCTCTGCCTACCTTTCACATTTTTATCAGTTTTCTCGGCCCCTTACTCGGTATAGCTCTTGGATTTGATGCCATTAATGCGGAGCAGAACAATCGCACACTCAGCCGGCTGATGGCACAACCCGTTTACCGGGATAACCTGTTATTGGCCAAATTCTTTGGTGCCCTTACGGTAGTAAGTGCGATGTTTCTTTGCCTGGCTTTATTAATGATCGGAGGCGGAATGTTTATCACCGGTGTACGAATAGAACCCGTTGAAGTTTTACGAATCCTGGCTTTTGTGATACTAAGCATCGTGTACGTCGGCTTCTGGCTGGGGCTGTCTATTTTCCTATCGGTTATTTTTAAAAATGCGGCTACATCAGCGCTGACCACGATTGGCATCTGGCTGTTCTTCACCATTTTTTACCGCATCATTGTCAGTGTCATTATTAATGCCATGGTGCCCAACACGGATTATCTCAGCCAGGAACAAATTGTCTCGTATAACAATATGGTGCTCGGCATGCTCCGGTTAGCGCCCAGTCAGTTATATACCGATGCCGCCACAACACTGCTAATGCCGTCAATCCGAAGTCTCGGCCCGCTTACGATGGAACAGATGGCTGGCGCCATTCCTTCTCCTTTGCCATTCAAGGAAAGCCTGATGATTGTATGGCCACAGGTGACAGGATTACTTGCCGCTACAGCCGTTTGCTTTGCATCAGCCTATTATTTCTTCATGAGAAGAGAAATCAGGTCTTAAATTCTTAACTATTCACGCCAAAAAGAAAGCCTACCAACGCAGATAGCCCCATTGCGATTGTGCCCCAAATGGTGATCCGTAAAATGGCTTTCCCCATCCCGGACCCTCCGGTTTTCGCTGAAAAAGCCCCTAAGAGAATCAGGGAAATCATCGTAAACAGATACAACCAGTATTCCATATTTTCAACCGGAAAGAATAGAGCGATGATCAACGGCAAGACCCCTCCAGCCGTAAATGATGCTCCCGAAGCGAATGCCGCCTGTAAAGGATTAGCCTGAGTCATTTCAGTAATGCCCAGCTCATCCCTCACATGAGCGGCCAGCGCATTCGTTTCCGTCAGTTCCTTTGCTACCAGCATAGCGGTTTCTTTCTTCAGCCCTCTCTGCTCGTATATCAAAGCCAGCATCTTCAACTCCTCTTCCGGCATTTCTTCTAATTCCCGGGCTTCTCTTGCTATATCCGCCTTTTCAATATCGGTCTGAGAACTCACTGAAACATATTCTCCCGCTG
>JACFNM010000386.1 GCA_019454915.1 Chitinophagaceae bacterium | reverse complement strand
GCCCGGGATTTATCCTATCCGCCTCCATTGTAGGTTCAGGAGAACTGATAGCTACGACCATTCTCGGCGCCCAGGCCGGATTCACCATGCTTTGGATTATCCTCATCAGTTGCTTCGTTAAGGTGGCTATTCAATTACAATTCGGCAGGCATGCCATCATTACGGGTGAAACCATTATGCATTCCTTTAACCGGCTGCCCGGATTTAAAGTCAACCACATGCATTGGTCGGTCTGGACGGTATTCCTGCTCACGCTGTTAAAAATCGTTCAGGTGGGTGGCATGTTAGGAGGTTCTGCTTTGGTGATGCATATGATCATACCCCAACTCTCCGTCACCATCTGGATTATCATTTTAGCAATCATTATCTGTATCCTGGTTTATAAAAATTACTACCCCCTGCTGGAAAAGGTGTCGCTATTGATGATTGCCATTTTTACCGTCATCACGCTCGCCTCACTGGTGCTTGTTGAGTTTACCCAATATGCTTTCAGTTGGAATGATTTGGCGGAGGGCTTCCGGTTTCATCTGCCTGCCGCACTGGTGATGTTTGCTATCGGCGCCTTTGGAATCACGGGCGTGGGCAGCGATGAAATCATCTCTTACCACTACTGGTGCCTGGAAAAAGGCTACGCAGCCTACAGCGGGCCCAACGACGAAAGCGGGGAATGGAAACAAAGAGCGAGGGGCTGGATAAAAGTTATGTACACCGATGCCCTATCAGCGATGGTGATTTATACCATCGTTACCGCTGCTTTCTATCTATTGGGAGCCAGCATCCTTTCCGGAACTGCGCATGTGCCCGAAGGCAATGAGGTGATTGATGTATTAGCGAATATCTATACCCAGACCTTAGGTGAAAACTCCCGGATCATTTTTTTAATCGGCGCTTTTTTCGTGTTGTTCTCCAGTGTATTTGCCACCCTGGCTTACTGGTCGAGATTATTTTCAGATATCGCCGGTCAAAAAGGCTGGATTAACTTCAACCTCCCGCAAGACCGTGAAAAGGTAATCCGTATTGCATCATTGGTTATACCTGCTTTATGGGCCATCGCCTTTTTGTTCATTCGCTTACCCGTATTGATGATCATTTCCGGCGGCGTAGTCGGCTCTGTATTGCTGCTGCTTATTGTATATGCCGCCATCTATTTCCGGTACAAAACCACTTTAGCTATCCTGCCGGGAAAACTGTTTGACATTATGTTGTGGATAAGTATCATCAGTATTTTGACGGTAGCCGTTTACGGGATTATACAGCTTGTGTAATTTGATGTGTAATGCCGATCTATCCTGAAAACAATTCTTCCTACACCAGCCATGCCGTCATTCGACAGTCTTCGTCATTAATTCGCCTCATCTATGGATAGCCAGTCATAACACCGAATTTTCTTTTTTTTCATAGAAAGTTCCACGCGCCTTCAAACCTTTAGGAACACCTTTTTTTGTATAACAAATACAACGTATAGCCCTATGCACAAATAAAATTATCCGACTATCTGCCGCAGCTACTTTAACCGACTATTAGTGGGTTATTTCACGCTATCAGTCGTGGAGGAATGAAGATGAATATAGAATTCATATCTGCCACTTCCAAAAAAAAGTTCATCGCAGCGAGTCGGGTACATGAATTATAAAACGGCTAATCATTCTCCTGTTCCAGCGCCTCTATTCTGAAAGAAGCGATTTCCGGTGTACGATGTTCGGCACGCATGATATTCTCCATTACTTTCACCACTTCGGGGTAGACATGAGAAATATCATGAAGCTCCTGAATATCTTTTTCCAGATCAAAAAGCCGGATATGTAAATTCCCCTTTTTCAAATCTTTTCGGATCGCTTTCCATTTTCCCATCCGTACCGCCTGTTGCCCTCCATAAGAAGGGAACTCCCAATAAAGATGGGGATGTTCTTTTTGTTGGCCGGCATTCCCAAGCAAGGTGGGCGCCATACTTATACCGTCTGTATCACCCGGTGTTGAAATTCCGGCTACTGTACAAAGCGTCGGTAACATATCCCAGTTGGCAGAAATCAAATCGCTTTTACTTCCTCTTCTTATTTTATTGGGCCATTGAACGATTAGGGGTACTCGGATGCCTCCTTCATGTACAAAGCCTTTTCCCCAACCATATTCACTTTTGAAGGGACCGGCACTATTAAACCAGGGCGAATCGCTACCGCCGTTATAAGTAGGCCCGTTATCACTGCTAAAAATAATGATCGTATTATTCAATATATGCAGATCTTTCAATTTCTGTACAATCTGCCCCACCTGTTCATCCAATGTGGAAATCATGGCTGCATAAGTAGCCCGCGGATACCTGCACGGAAAATAACTCCCTCCCGTAAACGGGGTTTCATCTCCAAATTTCCGGCGATAATAATTCACCCATTTTTCGGGAGCCTGCAGAGAAACATGAGGAAGAGGGGTTGTAAAAAAAAGGAAAAACGGATCATTCCGATTCCTCTCAATAAATGTAAGCGCTGATTGTATCAAATAGTCGGGTGCATAGTCATATTGCTGATATAGGGCATAATTTCCGCCATCCAGGGAATCCGCATCTCTTGGTAGCTTAACATTGGGATCCACAACCTTATTACTCAACGGCACCCGGTATCCGTTTTCCCACAAGTGGCCGGGATAATAGGTATGGTCTTGTCTTTGACAATTAAATCCATAGAAATAATCAAAGCCCTGATTATTGGGTTCTCCTACCGTCATCGGCGCACCTAATCCCCACTTTCCAATAATGCCGGTAGTATACCCTGCCTCTTTTAGCAATTTGGCCAGGGTAACTGTTGAATCGGGGATAGGAAACTGGCCTTCAAGAAAAGGATTAGCTTCCATCGCTTTAAAGTTCCATACATCTCCACGCTCCGACCACTCGTGATTATCACGGATAAAAGCATGACCTGAATGCTTCCCCGTTAACAATAAATATCTGGAAGGAGCACAAACCGGAAATGCGTAATGCTGGCTAAACGTCATCCCGTTCTTAGCCAATTGGTCTATATGAGGCGTTTCTATTTTTTTCTGCCCGTAAACTCCTAATTCGCCATACCCTAAATCATCCGCCAGAATGAATACGATATTCGGTTTTGTTTCCTGATTTTGTATGGTCTGTCCTGATACAAGATTAACAGGCAGTATAAAAATTACAAGTATCGTGACAAAAAATATTTTCATAATCTATGATCTGATGAAATTATTTTCTAATGATTTGCGGGAAGTTACTTTATTCAATCTAAAATCAAACTCGATTTACAGTTTGTAACGACTGAGCATAGTAAATTCTCCATATTAGAAATACATCCCCCTATACTTTTAAGAATACTTTCTTCTTATACAAGAAATACAGGAATAGCCATTGAATAAGTACAGCAGAAAAAGCAAGAACAAACGGCCCGTATGTTTCGCCGGCTAGTTGTCCTAACCATTTAAACAAAGCATTGGCTGTATAATCCCAATGGATAAACACAGGTGATACATATATCAGGATCGAATTCATCCCGATTACTTTCAGAAAAAACGACCATTTTTTATATCCCCGCACATCAATGATATAGTAAAACAGCGCCAAAAGCAATAAGCTCAAACCACCGGTTAATAAAACAAAAGAACTGGACCAGAGATTTTTATTGAAGGGAAAATCGAGATTCCAGAGTAAAGCCAAACCAATAGAAATGATTCCGGCTATCACCATGATTTGCACTTTCTTCACCCCGCTGTACTTTCCTTCTTTCAATAACATTCCTGCAAAAATTCCCAAAGAAACATTCGCAATCCCCGG
>JACFNM010000385.1 GCA_019454915.1 Chitinophagaceae bacterium | reverse complement strand
ATCAGGAGGATGTTGGGGAAATAATATTAAGAAGTGAATAGGCAATAATGAATGGTGAATTCCTTATTTACTATTCATCATTCACCATTTCACCAATCAAAAAACCTAATTTACAACAATGAAACGATCGACTAAAAAAAACACGAGGCGGACATTCATCAAACAGCACTTACTGAGCGGAGCCGGTACCATGCTGGGCATACATTCGGTGTCGTCGCTGCTCGACGGTGAACCCTCAAAAGGTATGGATATCCCTACCCTGCCGGCACACAGCCCTGTATCGGGACAACAACAACCCCAATGGGTAAAATGGCCCCAATGGGATATTGCTGCAGATGAGCCGCCGGTGGTGGAGGTGCTCAGAAGCGGGGTATGGTCGCGTGCTAAAGTGGTGGAACAGTTTGAAGCCGCCTGGGCAAAAACCATTGGCGCCAAAGCTTGCGTTACCACCGTTAATGGCACCAATGCCATGATCTGTGCCCTCGCTAACCTGGAAATTGGAGGAGGTGATGAAGTGATCATCCCGCCCTATACTTTTATTGCCACCCCTCAGGCGGTACTGCAAACCGGGGCAATGCCCGTTTTTGTGGATACCGACCCGGAAACCTTCCAAATGGACGTAAGCAAAATAGAAGCAAAAATCACGCCCCTCACCCGTGCTATTCTGCCTGTACACATTGCAGGCATCCCCTGCGACATAGAAGCCATCATGAAGATCGCAAAAAAGCATAAACTGGTGGTAGTGGAAGATTCCTGCCAGGCATGGCTGTCCGAGGTCAATCATAAAAAAGTGGGCACATTCGGCAATGCCGGCTGCTTTAGCTTCCAGAACTCCAAGAACATCCCCATGGGTGAAGGCGGCGCTATTGTGAGCGATGATGAGCAATTGATTGACCGGTGCTATTCGTACCACAATTACGGTATTGCCCATGCCAGCATGGTGGCAAAGCATGGTGCAGGCATGTCAATGCTGGGTACCAAGCTGCGCCTTACCGAATACCAGGCGGCCATTGGGCTGGCGCAGCTAAAGCGACTGGACGCCCAGACTACCATCCGTGCCAACAATGCGGCTTACCTGAAATCAAGACTGGAAGCCATCCCGGGCATTATTCCTTATAAGTTGTATGATCATGTGACGAGGGTTTCTTTCCATCTTTTCCCTTTCCGTTATAAAAAGGAAGCTTTTAAGGGGTTACCGCGTGCGGCATTTTTAAAAGCATTGTCTGCAGAGGGCGTTCCCTGTTCGAGCGGCTACACTACGTTGAATACACAGCCCTTCCTGGCTAATGCTTTTCAATCGAAGAACTTTAAGAGGATGTATTCATCCAAAATGCTTGACATCAATAAATACCGGGAAAGGAACCACTGCCCGCAAAATGATATCCTATGCAATGAAGAAGCGGTATGGTTCACTCAAAATATACTGTTAGGGTCTCGGGCGGATATGGACTATATTATTTCTGCCATTGAAAAGATCTATAAAAAGCAGAAGATTTTAAGAAATTGATGAAGAGTTGAAATGGCGTGGCAATGCTGGTCAGCAGGTATCACCATTCGGGAAGCGTTTATATTGATAGTATGGCTGATTAATGGTCAACGGAAGTAAATTATAACTGCCTTTTTGTAGGTATAGTCATTGTTTTTGAAAATTCTGCATAGAAGTCTCGCTTGTGCTTTTAAATCAATACATCTAATAACTCCATCACACATTCAAACGATACCCCTTTTTAATTCTGCTATTTGTCTTCCTTTAGACAATACTCATCTACATAGTAAGCTGTAGACCCTCCCATTACTCCGAATCCCATCAGGCATTTAAATTTTGTTTAGCAACCGTAATCATGCTATTTTTAGAGACAACTTTTTTCAACTTTAATTTGGTCAAACATGAAAGGAATTTACCTGGTAAATTTTGTATTCTTCCTTTGTTTTAGCGCCTTTTCTCAACCCGCCACTCGGCATGTTGATCTTGGCAAGGATATTTCTATCGAATTGGTGCAGATCCCTCCCGGAAAATTTATGATGGGTAGTACGCTCGAAGAAAAGATTTGGGCTACCGGATGGGAAGGTGGAGCAGAGCCCGGACCCGGACTTCCCGGAACAGGGGAACGTGAGTCTTATGAGGGTGAAAAACCTCAACTGGTACATATTAAAAATGGTTTCTGGATGGGGCGGACGGAAGTTACTGTAGCTCAGTTCAGACGTTTTGTGGAAGAAACCGGGTATGTATCAGACGCTGAAAAACCCGGAGGAGAAACCTGGGTCTTTGATCAAAACTGGAAGATAAAAGGAACCTGGCCACCATATCCCTGGAATCCGATGAAAGGGAAGAGCTGGCGTGATCCTAATTTTGGATTCCCTTTACGGGATGTGTATCCGGTGGTATGCGTAAGTTATAATGATGATAACGCTTTTTGTGAGTGGCTCACCAAAAGGGAAAAAGCTGCCGGCAGACTGCCGGAAGGATTGGTATATCGTCTTCCCACCGAGGCAGAGTGGGAATACGCGTGCAGGGGAGGTACCGAAGGCAGCACTTATTTCTGGTGGGGAAATGATTTAAGTGAGGGAGAGGGACGGCTGAATATCTCGGGGATGGATTTCCTGCCGGGAAGAAATAAAGCATGGCCTTATAATAAAGTACCCTGGAGCGATGGGTTTGCTTTTGTATCGCCGGTAGATTTTTACGGGGAGAAGGGACGTAACGGATTTGGATTGGCTGATATGCTGGGTAATGTGTGGGAATTTGTACTGGATGATTTCGATCCCAAAGGCGCTCATGCAGAGCCCTACTTTGGTAAGGACGGGAAAGTAGTACATAATGTCTGTAAGGGAGGTAATTACTACGACGTGCCCGGTGACGCGCGTTGCGCCGTTCGTCTGGGGATCAAAAGTGTGAATTATTCCGACTCCCGTGACGGATTTCGAATAGTGCTGGCGCCTCCCGTAAAAAGAAAATAACAATTCACCTAAAACAAACTGTTACCCATTTTTTAAATTAATTATACTATGGCCAAAAATCAGATTAGCCGGAGAAATTTTGTTCTTAGATCCGCTGCCGGAATCGGCGGATTCGCTGTATCACCTTATGCAGCAGGTGCTGCTAAAATGGAGAAAAAATTGGAAGGAATTGATGAAAACGAAGAAACGATACCTGGTACTGAAAGTTATGAAGCAAGGGAAGATGATGTGGTTATTGAAAATGAAGAATTCAAATTAATCATTGGAGCTGATGCGGTGGCCAAAAGCCTGAGGAATAAATCTACAGGAGAAGAATGTCTGATCAGTAACCACGATGTTCCCGTTAGTACCATAACGCAGGAACGACCATACAATAATGAAGTGAAGCTGGCGTATCCATGTCAACAAATGACCTTCAATGCAAACTCGGTTAAAAGAGACGGAGACCGATTGATAATCAGGTATGATTTGTTAGAATACCAAATGATAGTGCGTTTGAATATCCGGCCTGATTATATTGAATTCAGATTGGAAGATTTTGAAATTCCAAAAGAATTTGGAGGGCTCGGAGTGTTAATGAAGGATCCGGCTGTATGGCAGACTGCTTTTCTGCAATTACCTGTACGCAGACGCACTTACTATGGCGATTGGTTACAGGTAGTCTGGGATGATCAGGTAGCTACCAATATACTCGCTACAAATCCTTTCACCAATATCGCCGCGGAAAAAAATAAGGATTATTTTCTGTTGCAGGCAAAGGCAGAGAGAGATGTTAAGCTCAAAGGAGCTAGTGCTGCGCTAATTAACAGCGCAACCGGTAAATTATTGGATCATAT
>JACFNM010000384.1 GCA_019454915.1 Chitinophagaceae bacterium | reverse complement strand
ATAAGCGAATCTGCCGGTTAAAAATGCTATCATTTTTTAATATAAATGCTACAAAGATAATAGATTGTGTCAGCAGAAAGTTGGTGTCCGTCAACTTCTTTTCACGGATTACGGGCGGGTCGAATCTTTGTTGTTAATCAATAGCTGTTTCTTAAATCAATTATTGAGCCGAAAATGCGTGGATTGGGAATTTGTAAGTGTAAGGAGGAATTCTTCAAAGTAATCATATAAAATATCTAAGGAGAGGAATGGATTATGATGATAATTGTATTTTCGTGCCCTATTTTGAAATTTAACAGTATGGGTCTAAAAATTACTGCCGCTATTACGGCTGTTGGGGGGTATGTTCCGGAGTATCGTTTGACGAATGCAGAATTGGAAAAGATGGTGGACACAAATGATGAATGGATTCGAACCCGCACGGGGATTACCGAGAGGAGAATATTGAAGGGGAACGATAAGGGTACTTCCGATATGGTTGTACCCGCAGTGAAACAAATATTAGAAAAGAGGAACATAGGGGCGGAAGAGATTGATTGCCTTATTGTGGGTACGGTGACCCCGGATACTGTTTTTCCTTCCACGGCTAATATAGCCTGCCACAAATTGGGTGCGGTGAATGCCTGGGGCTTTGATCTCGCGGCAGCTTGTTCGGGTTTTTTATACGCACTGACCACCGGGGCCTCGTTAATTGAAAGCGGGCGATATAAAAAAGTGATCGTGGCGGGGAGTGATAAGATGAGTGCCATTGTGGATTATAGCGACCGTACTACCTGCATCATTTTTGGCGACGGAGCCGGTGCTGTGCTACTGGAGCCGAATACGGAAGGATATGGAGTCCTGGACAGCCTCCTAAGAAGTGATGGCTCAGGTGCGAGCCATTTGCATATGAAAGCCGGCGGTTCCGTGCGACCTGCTTCTATTGAAACGGTAACCAATAAAGAGCACTATATTTATCAGGAAGGTCAGCCGGTATTTAAACACGCGGTGAAGGATATGGCAGATGTAAGCTATGAATTGATGCAAAAAAATAACTTAACCGCAGAAGACGTTACCTGGCTGGTGCCACATCAGGCCAATAAGCGGATTATTGACGCTACGGCTAACAGGATGGGATTGCCCGCTGAAAAAGTGATGCTGAATATTCAAAAATACGGCAATACGACTGCCGGCACCATTCCTCTTTGTTTATGGGAGTGGGAAAGTCAATTACGAAAGGGAGATAACCTTGTGCTGGCTGCTTTTGGCGGAGGATTTACCTGGGGAGCTACCTGGATTAAATGGGCGTATTAATCATCAGCATTTTCCTGCCTGAAGCTATTCCGGATTTTTCCGGGGAGGTCTGATTCTATAATTTTTTCTGCGAGGCCTATCATATTTTTGAAGGAGTCTTCCCTTGATATACCGTGTCCGACGATCACTGGTTTATTCACGCCCAATACAGGCACTCCTCCGTACTGGCCGAATTCAAATCGTTCAAAATAAGGATCGTTTATATTGCGCCTTTTGATGATGTCATGTATCCCTTCTGCCATCTTGAGTATCACGTTGCCGGTAAAGCCCTCACATACAATAATATCGGCTTTATCGGAAAAGATGTCCCGGCCTTCTACATTTCCTACGAAGTTGATTTGCTTATTTTCCTTAAGTAGCGGATAAGTGGCCTGGGCTAAGATATTCCCCTTACCTTCTTCTTCACCGATATTCAGTAATCCTACTTTTGGTATTTGTATATTCCAAACGTGTTTGGCAAACAGAGATCCCAACAGTGCAAACTGGCACAGGTTTTCGGGTTTGCAATCCGCGTTAATTCCGGCGTCTAACAATAGCCCGAGATTACCGTCTTCGCGGGGTAGATAGGTTCCGATAGTGGGACGGGTAATTCCTTCGATTGGTTTAATACTTAACAGGGCGCCTACAAGCATGGCGCCTGTATTGCCCGCACTGATAAACGCATCGGCTTCGCCGGACGCCAGAAGTTGAAACCCCAGCGCTATAGAAGAATGTTGTTTTTCTTTAAGGGCTTTTGTCGGGTGCTCCTCCATTTCAATATGCTGGGACGCATGTATTATTTTACAGGCCGATGGAAGCTCAGCCCCGTTCTCTAAATGTTTTTCGATTTGGCTTTTATCGCCTATGAGCAGGAGTTGGGCAGGGTTGGAAGTTTCTGACAAGTACGTAAAAACTCCTTTGACGGCTTCCAATGGCGCAAAATCGCCACCCATCATATCCAAGGCGATGTTCATATAACAAAGTTGAGAAAAATCTAAAAAATACAAATCCCAAATCCAAATATATATCTATTCGGAAATGGGAATTATATCCATATATCGGGCGGGACAAAAACTATTTAATCGGTGATTTTTCTAATACTACTTTCCCTTTGTAGTAAAGCTTCCCCTCGCTAGCATGCGCACGATGACGTACATGTGATTCCCCTGTTGTACTGTCTTTACTTAATGTTACAGTCTCAGCCTTATAATGAGTCCTTCTTTTGGCGCTGCGTTGCTGAGAGTGCCTGCGTTTTGGATTGGGCATAACACTTATTTTTAATTGTTCCTGAATTTGTCAAGGTCTTTCCAGATTAGGCTTCCGTTTCCTTCAGTATGCCCGTTCATCTTCCTGAGCATTTCGAGGGCTTCCTGATTGCACTTTGAGCTTCCATCCGGGTTTTCTCCACAGGTTCGCTGAAGCGGAATACTCAGATTGATAAATTCATATATCCAGCCGCTAATATCAATATGGCTCTCTGTTCTTGATATATAAAATATATCCGGGTCTTCTTCCGTTGCGTTCATTTCTTCCGGATTTTCTACCATTTTTATCAATACTTCAAAATCATCCCAAAGGCTCTTCTGCGTGATATTCCCACATAAATCACAAGTCAGATTCACGGTTCCCCCTATTTCAAACTTCAGCATCAGGAAAGAAGCCTTTTTATCCAGAATGAGCTTTACCGTAACTTTAGCGTCAGTAAAATCCTGTGGTTGGTAATCTGCAAAGAACTTATCATCTATTTCGTAAACATATTCATGTTTACCCGGCTTTAACCCTACAAAAGCAATCTCAAATTCATGCCGGTTTACCATGCCTTTTGTTTTAAGGCTGGCAAAGGTAGTGAAATCAAATGAAATTATGCAAGTAAGTTTTGAATCACTAAGATCAATAAAACCGGGGAGCAGTACGGTGGCGGGTTATCTCATTTACCGTAGCTTTGCAGTTTTATAACAGGCATCATTTATGGGCAAGTTAAAGGTACTTTTACCTACCCTCTCGTTATTTGTATTGATTAACGGAATCCTCCTGATTCTAATAGACTTTCTTATAAAAAATGAATTTAATATAACGATATTGTTTGCCGGGAATTTTTTTATCTTTTGTCTCAGTGTAATCTCACTAATGATTCATCGGGGTGGGGCACGGGCCGGTTCAGTCCATATGTTCGTCAGGTATTTCTATCTTTCTTCCGTCATCAAAATCATGCTGGTGTTATTAGTAGTGTTAGTCTATGCGCTTACGGCTGACAAGATAAATCGGCCTTCTGTGATTGCCTGTATGTTATTTTATTTGGCTTATGCTGTTTTGGAAGTAACGGTGTTGATCCGGAAAAAGAAAACAGATGGGTAAAAAGCGTGAAGCCCCGTTGAATGCTCTGGAGACCTACCTTCCGGAGGGTACCTACCCTGCTGTGATTCAATACTTACGACATTATAAAGTACATCTTACCATTACCCGGGAAAGGAAAAGTGTATTGGGAGATTATCGTTTTGCGGGCTATGGTAAAAACCATCGAAT
>JACFNM010000383.1 GCA_019454915.1 Chitinophagaceae bacterium | reverse complement strand
ATGGAAGAACCGACCGTCGTGCAGGTATTTGACAGGAACGCAACCATGAAAAAAGACCTTTCTTTTGAACACCTCCTGTTTGAAATGATAAAAGATTTATGCGGCATTTTAAATGATTTACCATGACAGATATAACCAACAGCTTCGGAACTTTATACCATCCTGTAAAAGCCTTTGTGGTATATAGCACGCAGGGGCGGGATAAAGATATTTACGTGGAAGCATACGACATGGATGAAACAGGCCGTCCCGTCAATGCCCACCCGCTGACCGTGCGGGAAAGCACGGCACTGGCAAAAGCACTGGACAGCAGGGACGAAAGGAAGCAGGGTTTTTTAAAGCCTTCAGGATTGATACCGCCGAAAGTATTATATACTGACACAAGCCCCAATGGTTTTGCCCTGTGGCATACACCCGCCCAAAGAGTGAAGCTGCTTTTTACGGAAGGGCTGGACATTCCCTGTGGTAAGGTTGCCATCCCTTCGCTGGTATGGAAAGCCAGCAAAGAGAACCTGCACATATATGCTGTCAGGAACAATACAGGGCTGCATGAAGAAACGGCTTTGCACCATGCGCCTTTCTTTAACCTGTACGAAGACGGCAGGGTATGTATGGGTACGGTGAACATAAATATCAGTGCCGACTGTTCATTAGAAAAATTTATGCAGCTATGGGAAGATTATTTCTTCAACAGCTATTTCAGTCACCTGATACAAGGCCATTCCCCTGTAAAGACCAATATCGTGCAGCTTTGGCAAAGCCTTGTTAACACGAGAAGAAAATTCCCTGTAAAGCAGCTTGTCACAAATGGTTTAATGATAAAAGACTTAATAGCATGAACACGCCAACAGCCATACATTTTACGGATAATTACCTGATCAATCCCACCAATCCTGTCACTGTCACGCTTATCGGGGCAGGCGGTACAGGCAGCCAGCTATTAACGGCACTGGCAAGGATGAACCATGCGCTGGTGGCATTGGGACATGCAGGTTTGCAGGTCAGCCTTTACGATGATGATATGGTAACGGAAGCCAACCTCGGCAGGCAGCTTTTTGCGGATGCTGAACTGGGGCAATATAAGGCGGTAGCATTGATAAACCGCAGCAACCGTTTCTTTGGCACGAACTGGAAAGCGGTAACAAAGCGGTTTACCAAAGATATGCTGCACAGGTCGCCTGTTAATGGCAAAGCCAATATTTACATCAGTTGCGTGGACACGGCAGCCGCAAGATTTGACATTGCGGAAGCATTGCAGATGATAGACAGGAATACAAGCCGCTATGAACACAACAAGGCTTTTTACTGGATGGATTTTGGCAACAACCGTCACACGGGACAGGTGATACTGTCAACGGTGGGCGAAGTGAAGCAACCCGCTTCCAAGCGATACAGGACTGTATCCTTTCTGCCTATGGTCACGGAGGAATTTAAAGACCTGTTGCAGGGGGAAGCCGATAACAATGAGCCAAGCTGTTCCCTTGCCGAAGCCCTGCAGAAGCAGGACCTGTTCATCAACTCCACGCTGGCAAGTATGGGAACATCCCTGTTATGGAACCTGTTCCGTGAAGGGATGACGGAGAACAGGGGATTTTTCCTGAACCTGAAAGACTTTCGGGCGCAGCCTTTAAAGGTTGCCTGATAGAAGCCACCGCCCTGGCGGGCGGTTCTTTTTTTGTCAGGCGCAACAAAAAAAGAACCAAAAAAAATGCTGTATTGTTGCAGGTTGTCATGAAGTATTCAGAGATATGGCATGATACATACACTACTGTTACAATAGTGCGGAATTTATTAATATTGCAGCCCAATGGATGACAGTTTTATTTTAACCGTTCCCTACAACGGCAAAAACTACGAACTCAATACAAAATTTATCAGGCTCGGTTTTATTTACCAGTTCCATATCGGCATTGAAGGCAGGACTTTCATATTTGAGCGGGATGAGGAACATGGCTACCGGGTAATAGATACCGCAGCAAATGGGAAAGAGATTGATAAAAGCCTCTTAAAAGCCATAGTGGATAAGCTGTCTTCTTTACAGGATTAATAAGCAGGACAGCCATAAAAAACCGCCATCCTATACCCGTAAAAGATGGCGGTTGGAAATTGGAACAGCCACATGCGGAAAATGAACTTACTTTTTATATCCTGGTAAGGCATTTTCCGCAAGAGACTGTTTCTTTTTTTTGTTTGAATGTTTACGGCTATTTACGTCCCAAAGACTTCAGTTTGTCTTTAAGTTCTGTCAGCCCTGCCTTCTGTAAACAGTCTTCAGAGAATGTCCTGAGTTCCTGCAATGTCTCCTGCGGGATATTTTCCAGCAGGCCGGGAACGTCACCACCTTCTTTTACATCCATTCCCCTCTCAATAATACTGTGCAGGAGCAGTGCATTTTTTCTTGAAATCCTGAAATCCATCTTTACCGTTTCATTCATGCCGGGGATACTCATGATGGTGTCCATTACTTTGGCTACTTCACTTGTTGTCATCATACACTCGTTTTAGTTTTATCAAATCCAGGTTTCAAAAATAATGGATATGGCCATTGCCATCATGTTCAAAATTTATACATGATTGGTGATACAAATGCTGAGGTATAATTTCGTCGTTGTTTACAACTGAAAGATTGGAGGTGTGAAGTATGGAACGGAATGGAAACAGGCTGAAGGTTGCAGATGTGAAGGCGATGGATATGGTATCTTTTCTTTCATCTACAGGTATAGAGCCGGTAAAAATTAGAGGCAATGATTATTGGTATCTTTCTCCGCTAAGAACTGAACGAACAGCTTCTTTTAAAGTAAACCGCAAACTCAATCGCTGGTATGACCACGGTCTGGGAAAAGGCGGTAACCTGGTTGATTTTGGTGTGCTGTATTTCGGATGTACGGTCAGGGAACTACTACTGAAAATAACCCCTGGTTTTTCTTTTCAACCGCACAGTTATCCTGATGACAACAGGAACATTCTTGACAACAGAATTACCGTCCTGAACAGCTTTTTCATTACATCATACGACCTGGTACAGTACCTTTCCGCACGAAAGATCCCGGAACATATTGCAGAGCGGTTTTGCAGCCAGGTACGCTTCAGGATAAACGATAAAGTATATTATGCCATCGGGTTTAAAAACGATTCCGGCGGCTATGAATTACGCAACGCTTTATTAAAACTGAGCAGCTCCCCTAAAGGCGTTACGACCATCAAAAATGGCTCGTATATTCTATGTGTTTTTGAAGGCTTCTTTGACTTTCTTACTTACGTCAGCCTGCATGAAAAATCCTTTCTTCAATGCGATTACCTCGTGTTAAACTCACTGGCTTTTTTTGAAAAGCACTTTGCCTTCATGGAGCAATACAGCGTGGTAAGGCTATTCTTAGACCGTGATACAACAGGACAAAATTGCAGCCACATGGCGATGGAACGAAGCCCGGTTTACACTGATGAAAGTGGACTATATGATGGCTTTGAGGATATGAATGATTGGTTAATACACCGGCAGGTTGATAGCAGTTAATGAAATTGCATAGCTGCCTGAAATCAGGCTTATGGCCTGGTGTAATGGTTATAAATGCTAAAACGTTAAGAAATGCTGCATAAAGTACAAACTTAACAGTGGCTGGAAAGATTGCAGGCAGTTGCGCAATCAGCAAGATGTCCGGTTGTATCACAACCGAAATCTTGCCGCCCATCACTCGGAACTCGTGGGCGGGTAGTGTTGGAGCGGATGTACAGGTTTTTCAGAGTGATAACGTGAAAATGATACCGTGATGAAAGATATAAAGACGAAGAACAAATGGCTGCA
>JACFNM010000382.1 GCA_019454915.1 Chitinophagaceae bacterium | reverse complement strand
TAACTTGTCGGCGACCAATTATAATCCTCATATCCCAAATTTCAAATAGTAAATTCACATGTCTTCCACTTCAAATGAACGTCCCCCTTTTGATAACGTAATAGCAGATATAGCTGATTATGTACTGGGCTATGGAATAAAAAGTGAATTGGCCTGGAATACGGCTCACTATTGTTTGTTAGATGCGCTCGGTTGTGGGTTGGAGGCGCTGACTTATCCGGCGTGCAGGAAATTATTAGGACCCATAGTATCGGAAACGCTTGTTCCGAATGGCGCTAAGGTACCGGGAACAAATTATCAGTTGGATCCCGTGCAGGCGGCTTTCAATATTGGCGCAATCATTCGCTGGCTTGATTTTAATGATACATGGCTGGCGGCAGAGTGGGGTCATCCTTCCGATAACCTGGGAGGGATTTTGGCCACGGCTGACTGGCTTTCGCGGACAGCCGTAGCCAACGGGAAACCGCCATTTACGATGAAGTCGGTATTAGATGCTATGATTCGCGCACACGAGATTCAGGGCGTGATTGCGTTGGAAAATTCTTTTAACAAGGTGGGACTGGACCATGTACTGCTGGTAAAGCTGGCGTCAACGGCGGTTGTCGGAAAGCTCATAGGGTTGACAAGAGAGGAATTGATGAACGCTATTTCATTGGCTTTTGTGGATGGTCATTCCTTAAGAACTTATCGCCATTCCCCCAATACCGGAAGCCGGAAATCCTGGGCAGCAGGTGATGCTACTTCAAGAGGCGTTCGCCTTGCCCTGATCGCGCAGACCGGCGAAATGGGTTATCCATCGGTACTCACGGCAAAGACCTGGGGTTTTTATGATGTGCTGTTTAAAGGGAATGCGTTTTCATTTCAACGTGAGTATGGCTCTTATGTAATGGAGAATATACTATTTAAAATCTCTTTTCCGGCGGAATTTCATTCCCAAACCGCCGTGGAAGCAGCTATGACACTGCATAAGAAATTGGAATTAATGGATAAGACGGTAGAGGATATAAAAAAGATTACGATTCGGACCCATGAAGCCGCTATCCGGATTATAGATAAAAAAGGTCCGTTGTATAATCCCGCAGATCGCGACCATTGCATTCAATATATGATAGCCGTTCCGCTGATATTTGGACGATTAACGGCACAGGATTATGAAGATAATATAGCGGCTGATCCCCGCATTGATCTGTTAAGGGAAAAGATGATAACGGTGGAAGACGAGCAGTTTACAAAGGATTACCATGATCCCGAAAAGCGCTCCATCGCAAATGGATTAACGGTGGAGTTCAATGACGGAACGGTGTTGCCGGAGGTAGTGGTGGAGTATCCGATAGGGCACAAACGACGCCGGGAAGAAGGGATACCGTTATTGATAGAAAAATATAAGCGAAACCTGGCAAGAGTCTTTTCCACGAAACAGCAGGAAACCATTCTGGAACATTCTTTAGACTATTGGAAACTTACCACCATGCCCGTGAATGAGTTTGTAGATTTGTGGGTGTGATTTAGGACACTATCTTTTTTAAAACAGCTCCTTCCAAATCCTATCGACATTACCTAACTTCGGTTTTTACTGAATCTCGGTACTATGAGGGTTTTACACACGGCAGACTGGCATATAGGGCAATTGTTTCATGGCTATGATCGTACACGTGAACATCAGCTATTTCTGAACTGGCTGATTAAAACGCTGGCGGATGAGCAAATAGATGTTCTGCTTATCAGCGGGGATGTGTTTGACCTGTCTAATCCTTCAGCGGCCGCAGTTAGATTGTTCTACTCATTCCTTAATAGGGCTACGCGTCAAAACCCGCAACTTCAGGTGATCATTACCGCCGGTAATCATGATTCTCCTGCACGACTTGAATCACCCAAGCCTCTGCTTGAGTCTTCTCAAATCCATATTATAGGATTGATAGAAAAAGACGAACAGGGAGTCATCCGGTATGATAAGCTTGCCATTCCCCTTAAAAACTCCTCTAAAGAGATTGCTGCCTGGTGCATCGCTGCACCTTACCTGCGAATGGGTGATTATCCGGCTGTTGAAAACAGCACGAATTCCTACGCTGCGGGTGTAGCGGAATTTTACAAACAGGCTTACGAATACGTCTTGACAATTAAACAACCGGGGCAGGCTGTAATAGCGTTGGGGCATCTGCACGCTCAAAAATCAGAGTTGGGCGATCAGGATGCCATGGAAAGACCCATTATGGGTGGTATAGAATCCATTCCGGCGTCGGCTTTTGATGAAGGAATCGGTTATGTGGCCCTCGGACATATTCATAAAGCACAACGGGTTGGCGGTAAAGACCATATCAGATACAGCGGCAGCCCCCTGCCCATGTCGTTTTCAGAGATAAATTATAAACATCAGGTAGTGGTGTTTGATTTGAAAGGAGAAGAGATCGCAGATATTCATGCTATAGAAATACCGGTGTCGGTTGCACTGTTGCGGGTACCTGCGGTTCATAGCCCGTTAGCTGACGTGCTGAGTGCGCTAACCCGTCTTCCGGATAGCCAGGGTTCTATAGATTATGCTCCCTATGTGCAGGTATGTGTATTATTGGACGGACCCGAACCCGGGTTGCGTTATAAAGTTGAGTCGGTATTAGAAGGCAAAGAAGCCCGGTTGGCAAAAATAGATATCCAATATAAAACTGCTCCGGATAAAGCAGCCGATGGAGAGGATTTGTTGGTTCCGGCCCAACTGAACGAACTAAAGCCGGAAGATATATTAAGAAAAGTGTACACATCGAAATATAGCAGCGCGGTTCCCGATAACCTTATCTCATTGTTCCGGCAGGTTATTCAGGAAGTCAATCAAAGTGAATCGGCCTTATGAAAATTCTTGCGATACGTATTAAAAACCTTGCCTCCCTGGAAGGCTTTACCGAACTGAACTTTCAGGAAGAGCCGTTATTTTCAGCGGGTATTTACGCAATAACCGGCCCCACGGGGGCAGGCAAGTCCACTATTTTGGACGCGCTTTGTCTGGCCTTATACGATAATACCCCCCGATACCGGAATGCAGAATCTCATGTTAAGATTGCCGACATTACAGGGAACACCATCAATCAAAATGATGCGCGTGGCATACTGCGCGACGGAACAGCCGAAGGCTCAGCTGAAGTTGATTTTGTGGGAATTGACGGGCAACACTATCGCGCTCAGTGGAGCGTCAGGAGAGCAAGGAACCGGATTGACGGGAACCTGCAAAGTTCTGTGATCAGCCTGACTAATCTTACGACGAATACGGAAATTCCGGGAAAAAAGACGGAGCTACTGACAGAAATAGAAAGATTGGCAGGATTGAATTTTGAACAATTTACGCGATCGGTATTGTTAGCACAGGGCGATTTTACAGCTTTCCTGAAGGCAGGGAAAGATGAAAAATCATCCCTGTTGGAGAAATTGACGGGCACGCATGTCTATTCAAAAATCTCTCAGAAGGTTTATGAGATGCATAGCGAGCAGAAACAGAAGCTTCAGAATATGAGCATTCAGCAGCAAGGAATTACCATACTGACCGAAGAAGAGCTGAGTGAATTATTGAACGAAATAAAATCCTTTGAGTTACAAATCGGTGCTGATGAACTTCAACTCGGGAAGCTGAGCAACGCGATACACTGGTATGAACAATTGAACAAATTCAAGGAGGGGCTGAACCTGGCAAAAACTATTCATGAGCAAAGCCAAAATAAAAGTATAGAAGCCGAACCCAGGCGAAAGCAGTTACAGAAAATCTTCTATGTTCAATCCGTAAGGGAGAATGTCAACGAGTTCGACAGTGTAAGAGAGAATATCGAAAAAA
>JACFNM010000381.1 GCA_019454915.1 Chitinophagaceae bacterium | reverse complement strand
CGGCAAGCGCGGCATCGGCTTTCCCTTCATTAAAAACATCTAAGAAATGCTCCACGGTACCTCCTCCCCCGCTGGCAATC
This sequence comes from Chitinophagaceae bacterium, assembly GCA_019454915.1. Lineage (GTDB taxonomy): Bacteria > Bacteroidota > Bacteroidia > Chitinophagales > Chitinophagaceae > Agriterribacter. The sequence goes on along the minus strand of JACFNM010000381.1, from coordinate 3,772 downwards.
ACCGGTACCGATAACTGAGTGGACAAGGTGCGGGTTATATCTAATGCAAAACCTTTCTTCGTACCATCATGATCCATAGATGTCAATAAAATTTCTCCCGCGCCTAAATCAACTGCCTGCTTCGCCCAGTCGAGACATTTTGTATCTGTTTTTGTACGTCCCCCTTTGAGATAAACATACCATTCACCATCTTCTTCCTTCCTGACATCAATGGCCAATACCACACACTGGCTTCCAAATTCTTTAGCCAACTCACCAATCAAACCGGGATTCTTATAGGCAGCCGTATTGACGGAAATCTTATCAGCGCCATTATCCAGTAAAATATTGACATCTTCCACACTTCCAATTCCCCCACCAACGGTAAAAGGAATATTAATTTGATGAGAAATACGGTTGACCAGGCTGCTCAGGGTCTTTCTCTTTTCAACCGTGGCCGTAATATCCAGAAAAACGAGTTCATCCGCACCCTGTTCTGCATACAACGCCGCTAACTCCACCGGATCTCCGGCATCGCGCAGATTGACAAAATTGGTTCCTTTAACCGTTCGACCATCTTTAATGTCCAGACAGGGAATGATTCGTTTTGTGAGCATGGAAAAGATGTTTAGTATTTATTGTTTATTGTTTGTTGTTGATTGTTCATTATAGTAGCCATAATTCTATACTTGTTAATATTCAATTATCCTCCGATAAAAACAGCTGATATAAAACGCTTCAATCTGCAAGAATCCAAAATAGCCTCTCGTAAGCAAAGCTTAAAGGGTTAAATCCAAATCTCAAACCCTCCCCAGCTCCTCTATCCTGATTCTCCCTTCATAGATTGCTTTTCCAATAATCACCCCACTGCAGCCCGCATCGCGTAAAGCATATACATCGTCTATTGAACTTACGCCGCCACTGGCAATGAAATGCAGTGCCGGAAACTTTTGTATAATGTTTTTATAGAGCTCTGTTGATGGACCTTCCAGCTTTCCGTCTTTACTCACGTCTGTACAAAACAACTGCTTAACTCCCTGCTGAACAAAGTTTTCGATAAAATCATAAACCCAGATATCCGTAGTTTCTACCCATCCTGCAATAGCAATCTTCTCTTCTTTTACATCCGCACCTAATAAAAACAGTCCGGCGCCAAATAAAGAAAACCACCGGACTAATTCCTGCTCATTTTTAACGGCTATACTCCCTACCGTCGCTAAGGCTGCGCCCGAGTTAAAAACAATACGCACGTCTTCCTCATGCTTAATTCCACCGCCAAAATCTATAACGAGCTCCGTCTTCCCGGCAATTGCTTCCAGCACCTTCCAGTTCCTTACTTTGCCCTCCCGCGCACCGTCGAGGTCAACCAAATGCAGCCGCTTTAGCCCTGCGTCCTCAAACTGTTTAGCCACCTCCAGCGGGTGCTCGTTGTATATTTTCTTCTGACTATAATCTCCCTGGGTCAATCTTACACATTTGCCTTCTATAATATCAATGGCCGGTATAATTTCCATATTTGTATGAATAGTAAATAGAGGTTAATTACAACGTTCAATAAAGTTCTTAATTATCTGCTCTCCGGTTACCGCGCTTTTTTCTGGATGAAATTGCACTCCGTAAAAATTATCCCGGTGCAGCGAAGCGCTATAAGGTAAAATATATTCAGTGGTAGCAATAGTATGTGAGCCTATATCCGCATAATAACTGTGGACATAATACACAAAACTTCCCGGCGAAACCGCGTGGAATAACGGTGTCTTCAAATTCTTAATCGTATTCCATCCTATCTGCGGTATCTTCCATTCATCCTGCCGCCTCTCCGAAGTGTTCTTAAAAAGCCTCACTTCCTCATTAAATATATTCAGACATTCCACATGATTCTCTTCCGAATAGCGGCACATCAGTTGCATGCCGAGACAAATACCCAATACGGGCTGCCGCAGGTTGCGGATGAGTAAATCTAATTTCCGTTCTTTCAGATATTGCATGGCGCTGCTGGCCTCCCCCACGCCGGGAAATATCACTTTATCTGCGCCGCTAATCCACTCCGGGTCATCGGTAACGGTAGCTTCCAGCCCGATGCGCTCCAGGGCATACAAGACGGACTGAATATTACCCGCATTATATTTTATAATTACCAGATTCATTGTACCTTTATTTTTTCGTGCGGAAATAGCTCAGTTGGTAGAGCATCAGTTTCCCAAACTGAAGGCCGCGGGTTCGAGTCCCGTTTTCCGCTCTTCTTACTCTAAAACTGATTTTAAAAATTCCTCCGTGGCAAGTCTTTCATCGGGGTCTTTCCCTAACGCATTGATATAAGCACTTCCAATGATCGCGCCATTTGCAAATTTACACGCCGACTCAAAAGTTTCTTTGTCTTTTATTCCAAAACCCACCAAAACCGGATTTTTTAACTTCATTTGTGCTAATCTTTGGAGATACCTCTCCACATCCGAAAAATTTTTGTCCGCTCCCGTAGTGGAAGACGACGATACCGCATAGATAAACCCCGTACTTAAAGCATCTATCTTCCGGATTCTTTCTTCCGAGGTTTCCGGAGTGACGAGAAAAATAAAATCCAGCCCATACTTTTTGATGATCGGACTATATATGGTTTCAAATTCTCTCAGGGGTAAATCAGGCAGAATCAACCCGTCAACTCCGGTAGCAGCGGCATCCGCACAAAACTTTTCAAACCCGTATTGTAAAACCGGATTCATATAGCCCATCAAAATAACGGGTATCCGGATTCCCGCATCCGGATGACGCATGTTTCTTAACTGACCAAACAATTGCTTAATCGTCATCCCCTGCTGCAAAGCAATTTTACTGCTTTCCTGTATAACGGGTCCATCCGCCAGCGGATCGCTGTAGGGCATACCCAATTCCACCATATCGGCTCCATTTTCCTGAAGCGCTTTCATTATTTCCAAAGTGCTTTCAAACCGGGGATATCCGGCAGTACAATAAATATTCAGCACCCTTGTCTGCTTCGTCTTAAATAATTGTTGTATCCTGGTCATGAAGGAACTTGCTATTTTATCATGTTTTGTTTTATGGTCTACACATTGTTCAGCCCGTCTTCCATTGCTTTCATATAAGTATCCATATCCTTGTCGCCTCTGCCACTCAGGCAAACAACCACAGTATCCCTTTTCGTCAGACTCAATTGGCGCAAACCGGCAATAGCATGGGCGCTCTCCAGCGCCGGAATGATTCCTTCCAAACGCGTCAATTCAAAAGCCGCCTTTAACGCCTCTTTATCCGTGGCATTGAGAAACGAAGCCCTGCCCGTCTCAAACAAATAGGCGTGCAGCGGCCCGATACCCGGATAATCAAGCCCGGCAGAAATACTGTGTGGCTCTGTTATCTGGCCATCTTCCGTCTGCATGACGAGGCTTTTGCTGCCGTGCAAAATTCCCATCCTTCCTAATTGAGTCGTCGCAGCGCTCATTCCGCTATCTACACCGCAACCCGCAGCTTCCACCGCTATTAGCTGCACGGAAAAATCATCCAGAAAATGGTAGAAGGCGCCCGCGTCATTGCTACCCCCGCCCACACAGGCGATCACATAGTCCGGCAACTCTTTTCCGGTGTGCTCTTTCAATTGCCAGCGTATCTCTTCACTAATGATGCTCTGAAAACGGGCTACCATATCCGGGTAAGGGTGTGGACCTACCACACTGCCAATTATATAATGTGTATCTGTCGGATTGTTTATCCAGTCACGGATTGCCTCGTTGGTGGCATCCTTCAGCGTTTTACTACCACTGGTTGCCGGCACCACAGTGGC
>JACFNM010000380.1 GCA_019454915.1 Chitinophagaceae bacterium | reverse complement strand
CAACGCGTAAGATTCGGTGCTGACTACAGCTATCTATCTCCGCACGAGAAATACGGTTTCAAAACAAGCGCTACCATTAACCAATAAGATTATCTCATGATCTTTTCCGGTCTGACGACATTACGCCTCCACCGGAACGGCCGCGGTAACTGAAAGCCGAAAAAATCAAATGACAGGCATAAAAAACAGTAAACAATCATTTTTGTGCGGTTTTGCTACCGTCAAAATCACCAGTTGACCTACCGTTGTTTAACGGTATTTCACCCCGTTAAACAACGGTTTTTTGAAAGACCATTTGTCACTTTTTAGGTATAAAAGTTTCATAGCCAATATATTAACGTCTATAGCCAATCCCTATACGTTACAACGGCCTTTCAGAGAGGGCTATCTTATGTTAAAAACTTCCCTACATTTATTCTGTATTATGATACTGCCACCTGAAACTCGTTGCTATCATGAAACCAACCTTACTCCTTCTGCTTTCCCTTGTCGTTGCATCGTTACATGCTCAGGATGGTTTGTTTAATGACGCCATTGACGTTCCCGATGGTTTTGTCCGGCAGGCAGACCGGAAAATCAAGAGAATTGATGAACAACTTACGCGCCAAACCGGCAAATATCTAAACAGCCTTTCAAAGCAGGAAGAAAAGATATACCGGGAACTAACGAAAATAGATTCATCGGGAGCAACTGAGTTGCTCAATGATTCTAAAAAGGTTTACGAACAGCTCTCCCAAAAGCTGGCTGCCGCTAATGGCAAAATGGACAAAGCCTTTAGCGGTCAGTACCTTCCGGGATTGGATTCTCTGAAGGGCGCGCTCGGCTTTTTAAAGGAGGCAAAGCAGGTTGTTTCAAGGTCGAAAGATATACAACAAAGGTTAGGCAACTCCCTGGAGCAGGTAAAGCAGTTACAAAGCAAATTGCAACAGGTGGAGGATATCAAACAATATGTGCAGCAGCGCCAGCAGCAGTTAAACCAACTGTTATCCAATTATACCAACCTTCCCAAAGGCATTACAAAACACATGGGCAATTACCGGCAGCAGGCCTATTATTATACAAGGCAGATGCAGGAATATAAGGACGCCCTGAACGACCCTGATAAGCTGATGAAAAAGGTGCTGTCAACGCTGCAGACCCTGCCGGCCTTTAAGAAATTCATGCAAAAACATTCCCTGCTGGCACAACTGTTTCCCACACCGGAAAACTACGGCGCCCCGCAGTCGCTGGCAGGATTGCAAACGAGGGCGGATGTACAGCAAATGATGCAGCAACGGATTGGGATGCCGGTAACCAATGGCGCCAATGCAAGCCCGTCGCAATACCTGCAGCAGCAAATACAACAGGCACAAGGTGAACTAAGTAAGCTGAAAGACAAACTGAACCAATTAGGTAATGGCGGCAGCGGCAGCAGCGATATGGCTATCCCGGATTTTCAGCCTAACGGGCAGAAGACAAAATCCTTTCTTCAAAGAATGGAACTGGGCACGAGCTTCCAGACACAGCGTTCAAGCTATTATTTTCCCGTCACCACGGACATTGCCCTCACAGCCGGTTACAGGCTGAACGACAAAACTATTATAGGTATGGGCATCGCCGGCAGGCTGGGTTGGGGAAAGGACTGGAAGCATATCAGGATCACGGGGGAAGGGATCGGGTTGAGGGCTTACGCGGACTGGAAGGCGCCTGACCTGCTGAAGACCAACAGCCGGTTCGTTGCGGGTTTATGGTTTACTGCGGGTGCTGAAATGAACTACAGCAGGACGGTGGAAAGTCTTACGGCATTCAAGAACTACAGCAACTGGACGAGGAGCGCCCTGGCAGGGCTGACCAAGAAGTACAGCCTCAGTTCCCCGCTGAAGAAAGGAAAGAAGGTACAGGGAAGCATGCAGGTGCTGTATGATTTTTTATACAAACAGCATGTACCGCCTACGCCGGCATTGGTGTGGCGGGTGGGATGGAATTTTTAAATTAAAGATAACTTATGAATAGTATTTTTAAAATATTAATGGTAACTGCAGCCACAGTGGTATCAGTAACTTCGTATGCTCAGGTTCGTTTGCAAACAGGAGCGCCTGAGATTAGTTTCCCTTTATATCAATTCAACGACGCCAAGAATAGGTTGAGCACGGGTATTGAGCTTACATATATAGGAGGGAACGAAATAAAAGTAAATGATATCGCTTCAAGTGTGGGAACAGGCTGGGATTTAATGGCCGCTGGTGTGATAGTTAGAGTACAGAACGGTGAACCGGATGATCAGAAGTATGACAAACCATCAAGTATTACATGGGATCCAACAGATAAGCTGGTATATAACCCAAACATTCAGAATTATTATCCCAATGGATATTTATATGGTACCACACCACCCCAAAATGCTGTACCCGGGAATGGAGCCTTTTCTCCATTGATACCAAACGGAACTTTTTCTTTGTATAAACCAAATTTTACAGATAGAGAACAAGACGTTTTCCTGTTTCAGTTTAACGGGCGGTCAGGAAAGTTTGTTATAGGCAGGGACTCGTCTGTACTATTAATTGAGGATTCCAAATTGAAAGTTGAATTTATACAGACAGACATGTCTGCTCAAAATATCCGAACAAGGATTTCCGAATTCAATATCATTGATGAGAATGGAACAAAATATGTCTTTTCTGAAAGAGAAATTACTGAAAACGTTACGTATGGTTTAGGCTATGGTGGCTTTGATGGAGGTACCGGAGGTTATGTGGGGCAGGATATCACCTTTGCCGCAGTTCCTATAAAAAAGGTGGACAAATGGTTCTTAAAGGAGATCGTCAATCCGTTTAATAATAAGAAAATCATTTTCAACTACGAAACATTCTCCCTGGACTATGAGGGTCCAAGAAGTGCGTCAACGCAGAACTCTACCCAGCCCAACTCAACTTCACAATTATCAAGAATAATACAACGTGTCAAGACAGAATCTAAAAAACTGAAAGATGTTATTTTACCCGATGGTCAGAAGGTGAGCTTTATTTATGCTGCTTCTGATCGTGTGGATTTAGACGGGGATAAATATTTGGAAAGGTTAGATATATCATATGATGCTAAATTTAAATACGGGTATAAGTTCAACTATGGGTATTTTTTTAAGAAAGAAATTAAAACAATAAACTATAATTTTTCAGGCAGCCAGATCCGGTTTGCAAGACTTTGTCTGTTATCTTTTGCAAAAAGGATTAACGACAACATTTTGGATAAAGAACACGCTTTTGAATATCACCTGACAGACGATGAGTATCCTGATACTTTGGAATACCAGGGAGTACCTGCGAGGTTTACGTACCGGTCTGATTATTGGGGATACTATAATGCAGCCTCTAACGTAGAAGACGAAAACGGTAATCCGCTCTATTCAAGCTCAACAACGTTTACATCTTCTAAAGCGCCACATCCCTCTGCCGCGAAAATCGGATTAATCAAAAAAATTATATACCCCACAGGAGGATACATGGAATATACATATGATGGTAACTTATCCGTTAATTCAGGCTATATGGCTGGCAGTTTTGGGGGGACGGCTCCAGGTGTGCATGTAAGCCGTACCACTTTGCATGATGGTGTTTCGCATTCAAAAGATATCATAAAGAATTACCGTTACATTAATGAGGCCGGTACAGCATCATCTTTATGGGGCTTTGAGGTACCGGTTGCATCACAAACAAAAAGCCTGAGGATTTATAAGAGCAGTACTCAACTGCTGGGAGCAACCTATTCTAAAGAGAGTGGAACCATTTACGCGGCAAACATCGGAACAACTGCGTTTAATCTGGGTGTTTTTAGAGAGTATAAAATAGATTGTGTAAATAGATTAAGTAGCTGCATTTAGAGTC
>JACFNM010000379.1 GCA_019454915.1 Chitinophagaceae bacterium | reverse complement strand
ATGCCATCAGCCCGGCAATTTTAAAGGAAATATCATTGCTATCCACCGGATGCATTTTGCCGTCAAATACCGACACACGAATATCGCGAACGTAAGAACCTGTCAGGGGGCCTTCCTGCATTTTGGCCATTACTCCTTTTAAAATAGACGGTAAAAATCGTTGATCTATAGCACCTCCAACAATACAATTATAAAATACCAGTTTACCTCCCCAGTCCAGATCGTGCAGGTCTCTTCCTCTTACAGTCAAGCCTGCTGGCTCGGGCATGCCTTCATACCAGGGCTCAATACGCATATGCACTTCTCCAAACTGCCCCGCCCCACCTGATTGCTTTTTGTGCCTGTATACGGCTTCTGCTGCTGTTCTTATCGTTTCCCGATAAGGTATTCCCGGGGTTTCGAATGCGACCTCCACCTTATGCTGGTTTTGTAATTTCCACTTAATAACGGCAAGATGCATATCTCCCTGACAATAGAGTATTGTTTGCTTAAGTTCAGCCGACACCGTTACCAAAATTGTAGGATCCTCTTCTCTTAACTGGTGCAGAGCGGAAGAGAGCTTTTCTTCTTCTCCTTTTTTTACCGTTTTAATCGCTATACTCATATTCGGTGGAGGGAACTCGATAGGTTTGAGCGCATAATTTACTGACTTGTCACGCAGCGTATTATTAACATGGGTATTTTTCAATTTCAAGGTAGCTCCGATATCTCCCGCACTTAATTCATTCACACTTGTTCTCTTATTTCCTTCCATGATGAAGAGCTGGTTGAGCTTTTCCGTGACACCCGTTACCTCGTTATAGAGTTCAGCGCCCGACTTCAAGGTACCAGAGAATATTTTCATGAACGACATGTCTCCAACGTGAGGCTCAGAACTCGCTTTGTATACGAATGCGCAAACAGGGTTATTCTTATCGCAGATAATCCTATCTCCATTCATTGATTCCTGCGGAGGCATTTCATCTGCACTGGGGCATACGTTGTCTATAAAGCCCATTAGTCGTCCACTGCCCATATTCCTCTCAGCCGACAGACAAAACAACGGGAAAAGCTCTCTGTTTATCATAGCTTTTTTCATACCCGTCTTTATATCATCCTCGTCTAATTCACCTTTTTCAAAGTACTTCTCCATCAGTAATTCATCATTTCCGGCAACCGCCTCAATCAATTCTTTGTGCAGGCGGTCAGCTTTTTCTCTTTCCTCCGGTGGAATAGGGAGTTTTTCGGGCTTCCCACCCGTGTCTTTGAACTTATACATCGTCATTCTCAGTACATCAATAATACTATGAAAACCTGATCCCTGCTCAAGCGGATATTGAATAACCGTTATATTATTTCCAAAATTTTGTCTTGCTTCCTGCACCGTATCTTCATATCGTGCCTCTTCACTATCCAGGTGATTAACGGCAAATATTATGGGAGTTCTGAATTCTTCCGTGTATTTCCACACAACTTCCGTACCCACTTCAACCCCCATTGTTGCGTTCAGCAACATAATTCCCGTGTCTGCAACCCTTAGCGCCGAAAGCACTTCCCCAACAAAATCATCATACCCAGGGGTATCAATGATATTAATTTTATATCCTCTCCACTTTGTATGCAAGAGCTTGGAAAAGATGGTATTACCCCGTTCCCGTTCCAGTTCATGATAATCTCCTACGGTATTTCCTTCTGCTATGGTACCGCGGCGCGTTGTTAAGCCGGCTTCAAACAAAAAACATTCAACTAACGTGGTTTTACCTGATCCGGCGTGACCAAGAAGCGCTATATTCTTTACGTGAGAAGTCTCAAACTCGGCTGCCATAGAAAAACAAATTTTAAATTGTAAAAAAAATCCGGGGTCGGCAAGGACATAAGATACCCATGGCCAGATTAGAAATGTTCAAAACATCTCTCCCGTCCCCCACTATACCACTTATATTGTATTAAGAACAATTCACCAGAAAGCTCTGAAAATCATTCTTTAAATTATGTAAGGTCTGTTTTAGTTGCTGATATTCTGCTGCTATTTTTTCGTAACCGGAACTGATTATCCCGTTGATCGTATCACCGGCAGACGCAGGATGGTGACCAGGGGTCCGGTTGAAGGACTTGATGGATTGTTTCAGGTCGTGGATATTGGCCAATTGAATCTCGAACTGGTTCTCATAATGCTCCACGTCTTTGAGTGCATCTTTGTTGGTAATGTGGGCGGCAGCCTGCAGAAGTTCACCTTTCATACGGTTGAATTCTTCACGATGCGAACGTAATGCCTCCCTCCAGGCATTACATTCTTCTGTGAATTGCGGAGTGTCTGTGGTAACCATGGGCGTAAATTTTTTAGTGAAGAAAAAAGATCAATATGTTTTAGCCAATGGGATAGGATTACACTTTCTAAAATACGAAAAATTTAAATAGCAGGAATAATTTTAGATATAAAAAAGCCATCCGTACTCTCGAAAAGATGCAACGGATGGCGGGGGTTGTCTATCAACTTCCTGAAATTCCTATTGGGTTATTAAGGGTATGACTATTCGCTTGTCGTCTAATATACATTCTATGAAATATCCACCTTTTGCATAAGTCGTCAGGTTGATATCATTTACGGTGTTATTCTTCGTGGTCGTTAATATCTTTCTACCTATCCTGTCATAAATATTCACTGTCACGGGCTTGGGCGGTAACTTAGAGAATATCAGTTTCGATTGCCCATTTCCGGGATTGGGAGACAGTTTCACACGGATATCTCCAAGGTAAATATGTCCGTCGGGTACGAAGAAGTATTCCGGAGATTCTCCAATACAGCCGGTTGAATTGCTGCTGACAACAACTCCATAATATCCGTATCCGCGCGGCTTATACTTCTTGTCCGTAGCATTGGGAATCTGTACGCCATTCTTATACCATTGGTAGGAATCGGCTTGAGACGCTATCAGCTCAATGCCAGACTGAGTGATGGTTGGAGACGGAAGATTAGCTATCACCAGATCAATAGTATCCCGCTCGGTAACGCCGCAACTTTCCACTTCAACACTATAGGTACCCGAAATCATGGGTTGTATAGTTTGGGCGGTTTCACCCGTACTCCACAGATAGGTTGATCCCGGATTCCCCGCGTTGAGAACAATGGCATTTCCAAAACAAATGGTTGTATCGTTACCAAGATCTACGGGTTTCGCCGCAGAAACCAATGATAATTCAATCTGAGCGGTTCCTACGCAACCGTCCTTAGATACCGTGACAGAATAAACACCCGCATCACCAACCGTTATTGTCTGCGAAGTAGCCGCATTACTCCAGTTGTACACCGCACCCGGATAGCCAGCGTCTAATGTGATGCTCGTGCCTTCACAAATAGTGGTATCCGTTCCTAATGACACCGGCAGCATATCATTAAAGTTCACTCTCAACGAACCACTGCCGCTACAGGTACCTTTGCTTACGGTTACCGTATAAAGCCCGGCAGTGTCTGTGGTAATCGTGCGGGTTGTCTCGCCCGTACTCCATAGGTAAGTGGCGCCGGGATTGCCTGCGTCGAGGATAACCGGGTTGCCTGGACACACGGTGGTGTCATTGCCAAGAGTTACATTGAGCGCAGGGACCACAGTTACTTTGATGGCGTCAATCACCTTACATCCATCTTTTGTAACAGCCACACTATAGGTTCCACTCTCACTCACCGTGATGGTTTGAGTGGTTTGTCCACCGGGCGTCCACTCGTAAATAGCAGCACCGTGATTACCGGCGTCGAGTATAATACTTGTTCCTTCACAAATGGTGGTGTCTACCCCAAGATCAACCGGGATAGCCGTGCCGCTTACAACCAGGTCTTCTTCATAAGTCTCGGTTACTCCTCCACTCGTAGTTACAGTGAGACGAACATGATATAAACCGGCGAGAGCG
>JACFNM010000378.1 GCA_019454915.1 Chitinophagaceae bacterium | reverse complement strand
TCTCTAAACCAACCATTACCATTAAAACCATAGCCCTGCACGTTATCCGAACGGTCAAACAGGTTTAATTTAGATGTTCGGGGATCATAGCGATAAATACCATTTTCCGAAGCCGTCCAGATGACCCCGTTATTATCCTGATATATAATATAAATACCGAAATTGTCAAAAACATCGGTTACTTTCCTGGTTACAATCTCTCCATTCCGGTAATAAATAGCATATAATCCTCCAAAACCGGCAATCAACAACCCGTTATCCTTCATTACAAATCCACTAAACCCCCGGATAATGGTGTTGCTTCTGAAATGGAGCGGAATCTTTGTAAGGTAGTTCATAGACGCGTCAAAACAATATAACTCTGTTGAGGTAGCAATCCATACGGTGCCATCCTTTCCCTGCAAACAAAAAATGGCCGCCCCTTTATTTAGCTCAGAATAATGCAGTTGACGGAGTTGATAAGTCTTCCCATCCAAAAGATAAATAGCCTTGTTGGCAACGACAATATGATTACCGTTTTGGAGCGTGGTAATATCATTCACGAAATCTCTCTCGCTCAGGCTCTTCACCTCATCAGAAGTATAAACCGGCCGCCGGTACCGCCCGTTTCTGATGTCATACAACCATAACCCTTTATTAGTGGGCCCGAGGATCAGATACTTTCCGTCATACACCAACCCGCGTACCGATTCGTGACTCAATCGCCTGGGATCATTTTTAGCCGGCGGAAACAAAGTCCACTTATTCTTATTCTTTTCCCAACACGCAAAACCGTAACCCGTAGCAATCCATAACCTCCCGTGTTCATCCTGCACGATTCGCCTCACATCATTTATATCAGCGGAAATCTCATCGTTCATCTGGCTCAACTTGATGAGGGCCATCGGCTGGTTTTTCAAAACAAACCTTAAGATACCATCGGTGGTAGCCAGCCATACATAGCCTTCCGATTTATCAAAAAAGATGGCGCTGGCAAATTCTTTCGTAGCAACTTTCCGTCCATTTAGAAAAAAATTCCGGGTCAGAAATGCTTTTCTTACCGCGTCATATTCCGAAATACCCTCTGACGTACTCACCAGAAACCGCGCCGGTGAGATTTGCGCCACATCTTTAATTGAAAATTGCTTATTCGGATCGCTTAGCGTTGCTACCGATTTAGCCCCGGTAGAAAATTGAAACCACAAGGGAGATGAGAAGTCCACACTAACCAAAAGGCTGTCTTCACTAACAGGATAGAAATCATACAATCCGCTTACGGTCATGCTGTCCGTGGCTCCGTTCCAAATATTGTACCTGTATATAAAACGGTTGTTGTTTACAAATAAATAATGACCATAAACAACGCTCTCATCCGTCAATAACCCGGACCTGATCTGAATACCGGCATCCAGTTCAAGAAACTGCTTTTTATTACCATCAAATTGGAAGAAACCCTTTTCCGTTACGAGCCAGATTCGTCCGTCGGGCAACTCGACCACGGGGCCTATTTTCAAATTCCTCACGCCGGGGCTAAGCGGCACACCTGTAAACGTGCCGGCTTTTTCAGAAAAGAGAAATACTTCTTCATCGGCTGTCACCCAAATGCGGCCTTCTTTATCGCAAAGTAAACTCTTCACCCGTGGTGCAGGGCGGAAATCCTGGACTTCCTTGCCGTCAAAACTCTGTACCCGTGACCTGTACAGTATCCAGAGAAATCCCTTATTATCTTTAGTCATGGATATGACTTCATCGGGTCTTATTCCGCTGGGATAACTAAACAACTGTAAATGATATTCCGATGGCTGACACAACGCCGCATATCCAATCAACAGACTGATAGCTAATACATATATCTTTCGAATTTTGCTATCCACTTTTTTCCTAGTAGGTTATATGTATTTTTTAAAAAATCGGTTACAACTATGGCATAACTCCGCTTAATAAATACGCAGACAAATCAGCCAATTCCTGTTCGGAAATGCCTAATACTCCGGGCTCAGGCATGAGACTCTTCTCCTGCTTTTGCCTCGAAGAAATAGCATCTCTGGCAATGGTATGCTTCTGCCCTGTAATGTCTCTGATGATAAGCGTTTGATTATTTTCACTCACCAGGAAACCAAAGTAGGAACTCCCGTCTTTTGTATTAATCAACCAGGGTTCATAACCCAATAAGATAGAGGCGCTCGGGTTGATAATAGCATCCAATAAACCCGTTTGATCAAACTTTTTTCGAATATTCGTTAAATCCGGCCCTATTGTATTCCCCGTTTGACCGGCTTTGTGACAGGAAGCACAATAAGAAGCAAAGACCTTCTGGCCGTTGGAAGGATCTCCTTTCAATTTTAATATGTCTTCTATCGCATAGTTTACCTGTACGCCTGGTTGCTTAAAATATTTCCCGGCCTGAACCCTGACCGTCATGTCAGGATTTTGAAAAATATATTTCTCCATCGCCGGGACCAACTCCTGCGGAAACTTGTTTTCGGAAGCCAGCCCGATAAGCAGTTGACCTCCTAAAGAATCCGACGCCAATTGCCTTAGCCGGCTTTCACGGGTAGATAAAGGCAGGTGTTCATCATGGATTGCCTGCAATCTTACTTTGGCAGAAGCCATCCTTTTTTCATAGCCGGTATTGATGTGCAATTTATTCCAGTCTAAGAATGTATACCAGTCATTACCCTGCCGAAAAGAGAGCCAGTAAGCCGCCTGATCCGCCACTTCGTTAAGCGGATTCTTACTCAGCGCCACCATAGCTTCTGCTGCCTTTTTTGATTTAATAAACCCGATAGCTGTTATGGATTCCCTTCTCTCTGCGGGATTCAGCGAAGAATCGGTCGCCCGTTGTATAAGATCAGGCAGGGCTGCTTCAGGATGAAGACGCCAGGCAAACCTGCTTATCCTCGCATCCCATTTCGCAGGCTTTTGGTTGACGGCGAAGAATTGTTTCAGGATGGGATACACTTCTTCTTCATGCCCCTGCAATGCATCCCCCAACGCATTGAGATACCAAATATCTCTTCCGTCAAACTGTTTGCATAGCTCCAAAAGAACCGGCTCCGCTTCCCGGAAAGGCATATCCCTTAACGCAACTGCAACCTCTCTCCTCACAAAAGAAGAAGTATCATTTTGCAACTGAATTGAATAAGGCATGATGTCCGGCACAACACCTCTCAATGCCCTGAAGGCTGTAGCCCTGACCATTTCATCGCCGTTGTTTAATAAAGATTCAACGACGTTCAAACCCTTTTGCCCTAACTGGGACAATAACCATATTGCCCTGGCCCTTATATAAGGATTTTCATCTTTTAATAAATCCTGAACCGGATCAACAACAGCGTCCCCCTGCTGTTTCAACGCCAAAAATCCAAGATACCTGACGTTAATAGCGGGATTGCGAAAAGCTTCTATCTGACCTTTAACGGTGGAAAGGTCAATGGTGGGAGTACGGAGCGTCTTATTCTTTGGTGTCACCCGATAAATTCGTCCGAAGGCCTGCTTATCCTGCATCTGATGTCCTCCTACCACCGGGTCATACCAGTCAGCTATATAAATAGCGCCATCCGAGCCTATTGCCACATCGCTGGGCCTGAACCACTTTTCTTTATGGGCATTACTGGCGCTGTCATTCCAGACGTACAGCACATTATCCTCCTGAAGGCTGGTGATAAAATTTTCTCGTTTGCCAGGTATCATTCCTGAACCGGATCGCTGCGGGAAATATCCGAATACCACGTTTCGTCCGGCATCGGCGCTCAGGAGTAATCCACGATATTTACTACCCAATGCATCCCCTTCATTTAATACAATTCCTGTAGGCGCTCCCATGCCAATCCGGTCACCTACCGGCATGACGCCCGGATCCTCCTGGTGCCAGTGAGCCGTGAATATATCCTGTCCCGGACGTTGAT